>JBFFIL010000205.1:0-3406 GCA_041556535.1 Acidimicrobiia bacterium
CATAGCCCTCGAGAGTCTCCCGCCTGGCTCCTGGGCGCGCCGCCGACACCGCGTCGGCCGCCTGGACGAGGACCGCCAGGACAGTCCTCGGCTCAACCTCGTTGTGATGGGCCTCGATCCCGTGGACCACGGCAGCGTCCTCCTCGAACCGGCGTGCGATCTCGGCACCGATGAGGGCGTGCGAGCCTTCTACCTCGTGGGTCACCGCCTTCCCGATGTCGTGAAGCAGGGCTGCGCGCTTCACCGGCGCCGGGTCGATGTTCAGTTCGGAAGCGAGCATCGAAGCAATGTGAGCGGTCTCGACCAGATGGTTGAGGACGTTCTGCCCATAGGAGGTTCGGTACTTGAGTTGGCCCATCAGAGTGATCAGCTCCGAGTTCATCCTCGAGACACCCACCTCGACAAGCGCCCACTCCCCCGCGTCGCGGATGCTTTGCGAGACCTCTGCTTTCGCCTTCTCGTAGGACTCTTCGATCGAAGCGGGATGGATTCGGCCGTCAGCCACGAGGCGCTCGAGCGTCAGACGGGCCATCTCGCGACGAACGGGGTCGAATGAGCTGACCGAAACCGCCTCCGGGGTGTCGTCGACGATCAGACTCGTACCTGTGACCGACTCGAGATGACGGATGTTGCGGCCCTCTCGACCGATGATGCGCCCCTTCATCTCGTCCGAAGGCAGCTGAACGACCGACACGGTCGACTCTGTGACGACATCGGCTGCCAGCCGTTGGATGGCCGTGGCGAGGATCCGCCGGGCGCGGCGGTCTGCCTCCTCACGGGCGCGCACTTCCAGATCTCGGACGACGATCATGGCCTCGCGGCGCGCCTCGTCCTCGACCTGGGCGAGCATCTCCTCCTTCGCTGCTGCAACGTCGATCCCGGACACTGTCTCGAGGACGTTGCGCGCTTCCTCCTTGAGGAGCTCCAGTTCGCCACGGGACGTGTTCACCTCGTCCTCGCGACCGATCAGCATCTTCTCCCGCTGGGCGAGGTTCGACGCTCGCTGCTCGAGGGTCTCCTCACGCTGGGCCAGTCGCGACTCCAGATTGGAGATCTCGAGCTTGCGATGGGCCAGGCCCGCCTCCTCGCGTTCGCGATACGCCTCCGCCTTGGCCCTCCCCTCCTCCTCGGCGGCGGTGAGTATGCGCTGGGCATCCAGGCGGGCGGAGGTGACTGCATCTTCGGCGGAGTGGACTTCCCGTTCTAGTCGTCGGGCGATTCC
Organism: Acidimicrobiia bacterium; assembly: GCA_041556535.1. Lineage (GTDB taxonomy): Bacteria > Actinomycetota > Acidimicrobiia > Spongiisociales > ZC4RG35 > JAWWBL01. Next base: position 1,223 of record JBFFIL010000205.1, read on the forward strand.
GAGACGAGCAAGCAGATAGCCGAACCCGAGACCGATGGCGATTCCCAGGACAGCGAGTCCCGTCGCCATGGCGTTATCCATTGTGTCCCTTCCCCCGGGACCATCTATAGACAAGTAATGCCGAGCCAAGTGGCTCGGCACACGACATGAAGCATCGACTCGTTGGGATCAGTCACCCGTCAGTCGGTAGCTTCGTCCTTTCGCTGTCTCTCGTCGGTTCCGGCGATTCAGTTTCAATGCTCGTGTGCTGGCCACGATGTTACCCGGTCCGTCAAGTCTCCCGGATCGCGAAATTCGCCGAAAGCAGCCCAACCCCCCGGTCACGCCCGCTTCACCGATGCATTACCTGTCCGCGGCCAGGTCGTTTGAGCCCAGCGTCGACTCAGTCGTCGGCTTCTGCGGTCTCCTCGGCAGGCGCGTCCGCACCCTCGTCGACTGCCTCGACCATGCCGACTGCTTCGTACACCTTGGCCTGGAGCTGCATGGCAACCTCCGGGTTCTCTCGAAGGAACTGCTTGGCCTTCTCCCGGCCCTGTCCCAACTGGTCCTGATCGAAGGTGAACCATGCTCCGCTCTTCTTCACGACCCCGTTGTCGACCGCGACATCGAGCAAGCTGCCCTCGCGTGAGATGCCCTGGCCGAACATGATGTCGAACTCGGCGAGCCGAAATGGCGGTGCCATCTTGTTCTTGGCCACCTTGACCCGCACCCTGTTGCCGACGTTGTCGGTGCCGTCCTTTATGGCCTCGATGCGACGAATGTCGAGCCGGACCGAGGAGTAGAACTTGAGGGCGCGGCCACCAGGAGTGGTCTCGGGAGACCCGAACATCACACCTATCTTCTCCCTGAGCTGGTTGATGAAGATGGCGGTCGTCTTCGACTTGTTCAGGGTGCCGGCCAGCTTGCGAAGAGCCTGCGACATCAGTCTCGCCTGGAGACCGACGTGGGTATCCCCCATCTCCCCTTCGATCTCGGCTCGCGGGACCAGTGCGGCCACGGAGTCGATCACCACCACGTCGAGCGCACCCGACCGGATCAGCATGTCGGCTATCTCCAAGGCCTGCTCTCCGGTGTCCGGCTGGGAGATCAGCAGCTCGTCCACATCGACACCTATCGCCTTGGCGTAGGTCGGGTCGAGGGCGTGCTCGGCATCGATGAACGCCGCTATGCCACCGTTGCGCTGCGCTTCGGCCACGATGTGAAGAGCGAGGCTGGTCTTTCCCGAGCTCTCAGGGCCGTAGATCTCGACCACGCGACCACGCGGCACACCGCCGATTCCAAGCGCTAGGTCGAGGGACAGGGCACCCGTTGGGATGACTTCGAAGTGGCCTTGCGCGGCCTCGCCCATCTTCATCACGGCGCCCTTGCCAAACTGTCTCTCGATCTGGCTCAGGGCCATTTCGAGTGCTTTGTCGTTCTCCACTTCGGATCCTTCCTGACTCAACTGTCCGCACCGTATCGGGCGTCTGTGACGAGAATGCGGAGATCCTATACCGAACATCTGTTCGGTGCCCGGATTTCCTGCGACACCCTCGCCTCATCACTCGGTGGAGACCGAGGGACAGCCCACACCGAAGTCTTCTAGGCTCGATCCCATGAGCGTTCCCTACCTGTCCCAGGATCATCTCGAGGCGGCTACCGCATCGATGGCAGCGGACGATTCGATCTCCGCCGCCGCCGAGAAAGTCAACGTCGCCATCAACTACACGATCACCGATGGGCCGGAGGGCGACTTCGCCTATCACATCAAGGTCGGGGACGGCGCCGCGACGATGGGACTCGGCTCGCTGGACCATTCCGATGTGGAGATCACGACGAACTACGAGACAGCAGCCAAGCTCGGCCGCCGCGAGACCTCCTCGCAGATGGCATTCATGACCGGCAAGGTGAAGGTCAAAGGCTCGCTCGGGGCGCTGATGAAGAACATGGCGCTCTTCCAGAAGATCGAGTCGCACACCTACGGCATCGACGTCAGCTACTGAGGGAGAACTCCTCCAGCGGCTCATAGCGCGGCCCTCCCCGACCCATGTGGGAGCGGTAGACGACGAGGCGGTCGGCTGGATAGGAGACATCCAAAGCGACCTCTTCGAGGTGTCCGATGGCACGGGGCGGTCGCACTCGCGAGAGCGTCACGTGGGGGTGAAACGGGCGATCTTCTTCGATCAAGCCGGCGGCCTGAGATGC
>JBFFIL010000206.1:0-3402 GCA_041556535.1 Acidimicrobiia bacterium
AACGAGCGAAGCACCTCACGCGACTTGGTCTTGGAGATGACGGGCCGAATGAGGTCCTCGACCTTGTTAAGTGGGACCATGACCGTGAGCTGTTCGGTGGCTATGTCGAGGATGAAGTAGTCGTGCTTCTTGCCGTCGAACGCCTGCTTGACCTTCTTGAGTATGGTCGCTGCACCGTGCTGGGGATGAACGACCTTGTCACCCACTGCGTACTTGGAAGCTTGAGCCATATGCGACGGCGGAGTGTACCGCCGGGCCGGGTCAATCGAGCACCGGCTCCCACTCCTGGGCTGCGGTCAGGAGCCGATCGAAGAACGATCTGAGCTGACTGGCTCGCGTGTCACCGACACCCTCTACGGCGATCAACTGGTCCTCTGAGGCCCTCAACAGCTTGGACACCGAGCCGAAATACCGAACGATGTCCTCCCGGACCGAGTCGGGCAAGCGCCCCACCTGAGACAGGATCCGGTTGCCTCTCGCCTCCGCCGGGTCGTCCAGATCGGGGAACCCGAGCTCACGGCAGACACGACCGGCGTCCTCGATGTCGGGGCTGACCATGATCTCCAGCCCGCCGAGGGCACGATCGACACTCCCGCTTCTCAGTGGCTTCAGATAGTCCATCAGCACGAGCCGGCGAAGACTCTCCACCCCGGTGAGCAGATCGGTCAGCTGAAGCGTGATGATGCTCCCCTCGTCCCCCAGCGTCCTGGCCCTGCCCTCGACCAATGATCCGAGACGCGCGACCAACTCGGCGCGCTGGATGACGGTGACTGCGGCCCGATACGTCGCCAGACCGGTCACCTCCAGACGAGTGAGCTTGGCTTGGGCCTCATCGAGGCGGGCCCGGAGACGGTCGAGGCTCTGCAACTCCTGGTTCACGTGCGCCGTCACCTCGGTGGGCGAGCGCAGCTCGATCTTCTGGTCGTGATAGAACAGCGTTGCGACCTTGCGTCCTTCACTAACCGCAACTACAGGCTTTCCGGTCTCCTTGGCGAGCCGCTCGGCGGTGCGATGCCGGGCGCCCGTCTCGTCCGTGGGGATTGCGCCATCGGGGATGAAGTGGACGTTGCATTCCAGAATCGAGCCCCAACTGTCGTCGAGGACGATGCCCCCGTCCATCTTGGACAGCTCGGCGAGGCGTGCCGGAGTGAAGGTGGTTCCGTTGAGCTTGAAGCCTCCGGAGCTCGCCGCGCCGACCTTGGAGTTGTGCCCGAGGACGACGAGGCCGCCCTTCCCCTGTTGAATGACGCGTTCGAGCGCATGACGCATCGGCGTTCCCGGAGCGAGCCGCTCCAACGTCTCGGCTATCGACAGGCCACCCACGGCAGTCAGGCTATCACCAGGGTCAATCCGAGGAACCCAGCCCTGCTCTTGCCAGCGCGTCGGCCAGACGCATCGGATCGCCCCCGGTCGGGGCGATCTGTCTGCTGAGCCCCATGCGCCCAAGTTCTTCAAGGCGTCGCGCCTCGAAGGGAACGGCGCGAACCTCGCCGGCGAGGCCTACCTCGCCCCAGGCCGCCACCCTTCCCAACGGGGTATCCAGCGCCGACGACGCTACCGCGAGCGCTACGGCCAGGTCTGCGCCGATGTCTTCGAGACGCCAACCCCCGACGACGTTCACGTAGATCTCCTTGTCGGAGAGCCTGAGCGCCCCGTGCCGCTCGAGGACCGCGATCACCTGATTGACCCTCGCCGAGTCGAGGCCCCGGATCGACCGCCTCGGCTGAGCCTGTTTGGTGTCAGCCACCAGGGCCTGCACTTCAACCAGGACCGAGCGTCTGCCTTCGACTGCTGGATAGACGATCGTTCCCGGGACCGTTGCCTCCCAGCCGTCGAGGAAGACCTTCGATGGATCTGCCACCTCGGCCAAACCATCGGCTCGCATGTCGAACATGCCCGAGACATGGGTTGCGCCGAACCTGTTCTTCGTCGCCCGCAGCACCCGGAACCCCCGATCCGGATCGCCCTCGAGGGACAGCACGACGTCGACCATGTGCTCGAGAATCTTCGGCCCGGCAAGACCGCCCTCCTTCGTCACGTGACCGACCAGCACGACGACAACAGACTTCGTCTTGGCGAGCCGGATGAGCCTGGCCGCGCTCTCCCTCACCTGTGACACGCCGCCGGGAGCAGCGACGATCTCAGGAACCCCCACCGTCTGTATGGAGTCGACGATCAAGACGGCGGGCTTGTCTCTCTCGGCCAGCGCCACGATCGCGTCGGTGTCGTCGTCTGCGACGACTTCGAGCCCGTCACCGTCGACACCGAGCCTCTGAGCTCGCATTGCCACCTGGGCGACCGACTCCTCGGCGCTGGCGATGCGGGCAGTCAAGCCTTGACTTGCCAGCCCGCCGCACACCTGAAGAAGCAGCGTCGACTTCCCCACCCCGGGCTCACCACCCAGGAGCACCACCGAGCCGGGGACGAACCCGCCACCGAGGACCCTGTCGACCTCGTCCCAACCGGTCCTGATCCTCTTCGAGACGTCGGACAAGGCTTCGATCACCGGGACCGCCTCAAGCGTGCGCCTTACCCGGCTGACGGAACCGGCTCGCTCCACGAGCGGCTCGCCGGAACCGCACTGGGGGCAGAAACCCATCCACTTGCCCGATTGGTGCCCACAGGACTCACAGTGAAAGGTGGCGTTGGAGCTCACGGTGCTCAACGATTGGCGCGCTGGAGAGCGAGAATCAAGACGCCCGTCAGGACAACGAGCAACACGATTCCCGTCAGGCGCGAGCCCCAGGTCCACGGCTCAAACGACCTGACGCTGTACACGAACATGGCCGTGGCACAATACCGCGCCAGAAGGAGAGAATTGACCTCTCAGACATGTGCACATTGCGGCGCCGACGTCGCCGCCGACGAGCAGTTCTGCACGAACTGTGGGCACTTCATCAATCCGATGGAGCCCACGCGCCCTGCCGTGACCGGAAGCGTGATCAGCGTCACATCCGACGGCAACTACGAGGAGTTCCAGTTGGAGGGCGAGCCGCCCGCGGACGGCGAGACAGGAGAGGCGGCGCCTCCGACCACCGGTCGGACCGTCGGGTGCCCTTCGTGCGGGGCAGTAAACCCGACAGGCAACAGACACTGCCAGGAGTGCGGTGCGCGTATCAACCAGGGGCCGCTCCCCACAGCACCGCGTCCCGCCGTCCAGGCGACTGCTGGTGTACGCGCAGCATTGGCGATCAGCGGCCTCCTCTTCGTGGTGATAATCGTGGCGCTGCTCTTCAATGTCTTCGGCGGTGAAGAGGCGACGCCGACTTCCGTCGCGGAATCGACCACCACCACCCAGGTGGTCATTGTTCAGCCTGACCGGGTGGACATACTCAACACCGAGTGCATACCCGCAGGGCTCGGGTCGTTCACCTGCTCCAACCTGACGTCCGGCACGAGTGG
>JBFFIL010000207.1:0-3382 GCA_041556535.1 Acidimicrobiia bacterium
CTGCACGGTCGGTCCAGCCGGCAGCGTCGTGGTCGGAGGTTGGGTGGTTGTAGGCGTTTGCGTCGTCGTAGGCGACTCCACGGTGGTCGTGGTCGTCGACTCGACCTCACTCTGCCCCGACGAGCATGCGGCGACTCCGAGCACGAGGGCGCCGAGGGCCGAAATCAACAGTGTTCTTCTCATGTTCTCCCCCCTGAAGGTGAAAGCCGGACATCCCCACGGGAGTCACCGACGGGCAAGATAACAGCGCGCCGCCATCTCACCCGATGTCGACGGAGACGAAACTCGGCCTGTGGTGCCTGTCGCGATCGGAGACGAATCGGGTCTAAGGTCTCTCCACGCCGAGAGGAGTGACTCTGCACGTCATCGACATCACATACTGCGTTCCGTGAAACTATCTGGGCCGCGCCGTGAGTGCGGCGGACGACATCCTGGGTAGATACCAGCATGTGATCGGGTCACTGACCTTCACGACCGGCTCGAAAGGCGTCTTCGACGTGACGGTGGACGGTGACATCCTCTATTCCAAGGCGCAGACCGGCCGCCACGCCGAGCCTGGAGAGGTGCTCCAACTCTTCTCCGACCGCTACGGACAAGGTGTTCCCAGATACGGCGAAAGCTGACATCCCGCCGGCAAGGAAGTGACAGGGCGCAACCCCCAGGTGCTGTCGAAGCTTACGGTGGCGAGCCTGTCGCTAGAGGTGGGCCGAGGACACCGGCTCGGTCACCTCTTCGAGGATGATCGCCCTGGTCGGGCATGCGGCCACGACCTCCGCGAGCACGTCCTCGTCGACGGTGTCGGGGTCCAACAGCTCGGGCTTGACGAAGTCACCCTGTCTCCACTGGAACGCCGTCGGCGCCAGGGCGATGCAACTGCCCGCCCCTATGCAGCGCCGCCGGTCGATGACGACTCTCAACCCCATTTGACACCAGCCTTGATCGCGTACTCGATGGCCGCCGACTCCGATCCGACGCCCAGCTTCTCGAGCAAATCGGAGACTTGATCCGCGCTTTGCTCCGATTTGTGAGAGCCCGCGGCGATCTCTCGCAGGAGAGCAAGGTCTTGCTCATCCAGATCCTCTGAAGGCTCTGAGCCTACGGCGAAGTCCTCCGACAGCTCGAACCCTGCGAGTTCGGCGAGCTCTCTGTGGACTCCGGCGGAGAACCACTTGGTCCGCGTCTCCGGGTCCACCATGCTCATGCTCAAGTACCCGAGGCCTTGAGCAACCTGCTGGGCGAGATCACTCGCCTCCGGGGCCTGATGGGAGATAAGGACCTTCCCGGCAGCCCACAACACGTTGACGAAGTGGATGATATGGGTCAGGCCGTCGAGCGTTGAGATCGCGATCCGGGCGTGGTCCTCCGCATCTTCGGAGCGACCTTCGAAGTCGGCGACGACTCCGAGCACGGCATGCGCAACCGACGCCCATGGCGGCTGGCCCGGCAGCTCCTCACAGTCATCGATGGTCTCCTGGGCCGCATCGGCGGCTTCCTGCAGCAGCTCGGCGTCACCGGATTGGGATCCGACCCTGCAGGTCTCGAAGGCCAGCGCACATCGCGCCTCGGCACGCCCCGCCCTGTTCTTGGTGCCTGCCAGCTCGGCGGCCCTCTCGAAGTGCTTCCTCAGCGCCTCCACATCGTCACGGGCGGCTGCGCAGGCACCGCGCCACATCTCGACCCGGCGCGCCACCGAGGAACTCGGCACCTTCACCGCCGCAGAGGCCGCTCGATCGAGCCAGGCTTCCGAGTCCTGCACGGACCCGAGCGATGCATACGTGAGCGACATACCGCCTGCGGCCAGCGTCTCCAGCCATGTGTCTCCCAAGGCGCGCGCCGCTTCGAAGGCCTCCTGGCCTCTCTGAAGGGCGAGATCGGGGTGGTGGTTGAGGCGGGCGTAAGCCTGGATGCTGTAGAGCATCGCGGCGTCCTCCTTGGCCCGCTGGCTGTCGGTCACCTGACCTTTCCTGCCGTTCTGCAGGACCCGGATGTGCTCGATCCTCCCGGCCATGCCGTGGGCCGTCGGATCGGTGACGTGCGCGTAGGCCAGGGAGATGAGTGCGGACATCGCCCCCCGCTTGTCGCCGATCTCCTCGAAGATCTTGAACGCCTGCTCGGCGAGCTCCTTGGCCCCGGCGAACAGCGTCGGGGCCATGGCGAGGATCTCGAATCTCGAAGCTCCGCCCTCTTCGGTCTCCAGCGCAGTCCTCCGGACCCGGCCCCCTTCGATCACCGCCAACTCCCGCAGCACGGTGGCCTCGTGGGGGCGTGACCCTGACTCACGGGCCAGCTCGAGGGCTCTCGTGTATGCGTCGTCCGCAGCGTCGAGATCGACTTCTCCCAGAGGCCAATAGGCCTCTCCGATGTCGCTCTTCGTCAGCGCCTGGCCCAGTTCGAGGCATGCGGCCAGTTCCAGGTCGACGTCACCCATCTCCACCGCGGCCAGACGCACTTCCGTGGCGAGCTCAACGGCGGTGTCGTAGTCCTCGGCGGCCCTCGACGCAGAGGCCCTTCTCAGCTTGACCTCGATCTCGAGCTCCTGAGAGCCGACTGCCCCGGTGAGCGCACTCATCTCGGCGAGGTTGGCGATGCGGTCGGCTCCCCGGTCGAGAGTCTCCAGCGCATCGTCTTTGACGCGGAGCATCCCGATGCGGTCGGCGGGCTGGGAGGCCGCGGGCAGGGTCGCATCGATGATGCGGAGGCTCTCCTCGGGAGCCGACATCGCCAGGGCGGACTCCGCCGCTCTGATAGCGGTCGACACGGCCTGGGTCGCGTCGCCCGCCTTCATCGCGTGGAAGGCGAGCATCGAGAGGTTGACCACTCCCTCCCTGGAGGCGAGCAGCTCCGCGATCACGCCGTGGATGGCCTGCTGACGGCGGCGGGGCAGGTCGGCGAGAAGCGACGCACGAATCTGATCGTGGGAAAACACGAAATCGTGGTCGGAGTCTTCCAGCTCTTCGAAGATCAGCCCGAGTGCTACCGCCTTGTCGAGATCCTCGGCGAGTTCCCACTCCGGGATCTGGTCCTCTCCCCGGATCCGGGCGAGCACCGGGGCGAGATCCGACAGCTTGAATCTGCGACCCAAAACACCTGCGTCGGCGAGGAGGCTCCGGGCGTCGTCCGGCAGCTGGGCGAGACGCCTCTCTATCAGCGACTGCACCGACGACGGAACCGCCGTGCCGCTGAGGCGGGTCATCGTCCAGGTCCCGTCCATCAGCTGCAGTGCATCGGCCTCCCGGTAGGCCCGCACCCGGTACGCGTAGCCGGTCCCGCAGTCCAGGGAGCGGTCCGAATAGGCGGTCGCGTTCGCCTCCAGTACCGCGATCTCGGCCCAGCTGGTGGTTCCATCGGGTGACCGTTCTACCCGCAACGAGGTCTCATCGGC
>JBFFIL010000208.1:0-3376 GCA_041556535.1 Acidimicrobiia bacterium
CGACCGGGTGGAGGCGGGTGACGCGGCCGCGGACCTGCTGGCGATGGTTGCCGGCTGCGAGTGGGTGTGGTCGCAGTACGACCACATGCTGTTCCTCAACACGGTCACGGGGCCTGGCGCCGACGGTGCTCTCCTCCGAGTCAAGGGAACCGAAAAAGCTCTGGCCGTGTCCACCGACGGAAACGGGCGGCTGTGCTACCTCGACCCGAGGACCGGGGCTGCGCGAATCGTCTACGAGGCCGCGCTCAATGTTGCCGTCACCGGTGCGCGCCCGCTGGCGGTTGTCGACAACCTCAACTTCGGCAATCCCGAGAGCCCAGCGGTGATGTGGCAGTTCAAGGAGACCATTGAGGGCATCTCCGAAGCCTGCGAGTCTTTGGGGATCCCGGTCATCGGGGGAAACGTCTCTTTCTACAACGCTACCGACGGGGTGGACATCCACCCGACCCCCGTGGTGGGTCTCCTGGGCCTTGCCGACCCGATGCCCCGACACCCGCCTCGATTGGATGGCGCGGCGGCCGGGATGGAGGTCTGGGAGATGGGACCGGCTTCGTCCGGCTCCCTCGCAGGTTCGGCGCTGCAACGGGTCCTCGGCCTGGAGCCCGGAGGCGTCCCGACGCCGCCCGACCACGCTTGGGGCTCGGAAGTGGTCGAGCTTGCGGCGCGTCTCGCCCACGAGGCGCCGGTGCTGCACGACATCTCCGACGGCGGGCTCGCAGTCGCCCTTGCCGAGATATGCATAGCCTCCTCGGTCGGAGTGGCGATCGAGGAGGACATCGACCCCTTCAGCGAGGACCCGCACAGATTTCTGATCGTGTTCGAGGAGGGTTCGATCGACCTCCCTGAAGGAATGGGGCGACGCATCGGCACCATGGGAGGGGCCGAGATCTCTTTCGTCGACGGGGCCGCGCTAGACCTCGAACCTGCTGCCGACGCATGGCGTCACGCCATTCCTCGCGCTCTCGGAATCTGATCCCGGCGGATACGATCGAATCGTGGCCCGGAAGATCGGCATCCTCACCTCAGGCGGAGACAGCCCGGGTCTGAACGCCGCCATCAGGGCGGTCGGTAAGACCGCTCAGCGCGCATACGGGATGCAGGTCATAGGGTTCCACGACGGATTCGTAGGGCTGATGCAGAACCGCTTCACGCCCCTCGATTCCGACGACCTGTCCGGCATCCTCACCCGCGGCGGAACGATTCTGGGGACCAGCAGGGCCGACGTGACCGGTATGGACATGGGAGAGGGAGACAGGAGGGACATGCGGCCACTGATGAGGGAGGTCGTGGACCAGCATCAACTCGACGCTCTCGTGTGTCTGGGCGGGGACGGCACGATGGTCAACGCCCTCCGGCTCTCAGAGGTGGGAATACCCGTGCTCGCTCTCCCCAAGACGATCGACAACGACGTCACGGGCACCGACGTCACGTTCGGGTTCGACACGGCAATGACCATCGCCAGCGAAGCCATCGATCGGCTCCACTCCACCGCCCACAGCCACCACCGGATCATGGTGGTCGAGCTGATGGGCCACAAGGTCGGCTGGCTGGCTCTCGGCGCCGGAGTTGCCGCCGGGGCGGATGTGATCCTCATCCCCGAGATCCCCCATGACATCGAAACCGTGGCCTCGTCGATCTCCGGCCGGCAGGCGGCGGGGAGCTCCTTCTCGATCGTTGCGGTTGCAGAGGGCGCAATGTCCGCCCACGACGCGACAGCGCGCGCCGACCTCGCCAGACGCCATGGGGAGGCGGAAGGCGAGAAGCGGAAGACCTTGAAGCGCCAACTGAACAAGTTCGATCTGGAGCGGGTCGGCGGCACGGCTGTGCTCGCTTCGGAGCTCTCCGGCATGACAGGGCTCGAATCAAGAGTCACGATCCTCGGTCATGTCCAACGGGGAGGCACCCCCTCACCCGCCGACCGCCTTCTCGCCACCAATTTGGGCGCCGCATGCGTCGACTACATCGCCGAAGGGATCCACGGGGTCCTCGTGGCGGCCCGAGGAGCGGGGACCGAGCCCGTCCCACTCGAACAGATAGCCGGAAAGGTCAAGTCCGTGCCCCTGGACCATCCCTGGGTCCGGGCGGCCCGTCATCTGGGCATCGCCCTCGGAGATTGAGCACTCCGCGGCGCGACATCGTCTGTGTGGGCGGGGGCCCTGCCGGGCTGTACCTGGCCATCCTGCTGAAGAAGAGCCGCCCCGACTTCGGCGTGACGGTGCTGGAGAGAAACACACCGGCGGACGCATTCGGGTTCGGCGTTGTCTTCTCCGACGAGACCCTGGAGCACTTCGAGGCGGCTGACGAGCCTTCGTACCGAGCGCTGGTCGAAACCTTCAAGTACTGGGGCGACATCGAAGTTCGTCACTTCTCCGGGCGCACATTCCACTCGGGGGGGCACGGGTTCGCCGCGGCGAGCCGAAGCAGGCTCCTGGAGATCCTCTCCGAACGAGCCGTGGAGCTCGGCGCAGATCTGCGCTTCTCCCACGAAGTCCACGATCTCGGAGATCTCCCCGCCGCCGATCTGATCGTGGGGGCCGACGGAGCCAATTCGATGGTCCGACGGGAGTTGGCCTCCCAACTGAGCCCTAGCATCGACTTCAGGGTCAACAGGTACGCCTGGTTCGGCACCCCCAAGGTCTACGACCGGTTCCACTTCATCTTCGAAGACACACCCCACGGGATGGTATGGGCACACGTCTACCCGTACTCCGACGAGGGCAGCACCTTCATCGTCGAGATGGCCCCAGAGACCTGGCGCGGGTTGGGACTAGACCGCACCGAAAGCGACCTCTTCGCTCCCGGGGTCAGCGACGAATACGCCATCGCCCGCTGCGAGGACATGTTCGCGGCCCACCTCGAAGGCCAGCCGCTCGTCGGGAACAACTCCAAGTGGCTCCAGTTCCCGACCATCCGTTGCGAGCGGTGGCACCACGAGAACATCGTCATGATGGGCGATGCCATCCACACGGCCCACTTTTCTGTCGGCTCCGGCACGAAGCTGGCAATGGAGGACGCCATTGCGCTGGCACCTCGCCTGGTAGACGACATGCCCCTCGAAGAGGCCCTCGAGGAATACGAGAGGGAGAGGCGGCCCGAGGTCGCCAGTCTGCAGCGCGCAGCGAAGGCCAGCCTCGAGTGGTTCGAGGGAGCGGATCGCTACCGCGACCAGGCGCCCGAGCAGTTCGTGTTCAGCATGCTCACACGCAGCCAGCGCGTGACCTACGACAACCTCCGCCTGAGAGACGCCGGCTACATGGCTTCGGTCGACGGGTGGTACGCAGCTAGCGACCACGGCTCTCCGATCGAGGTGGACCCTGCCGTGCCACCCATGTTCCACCCCTTCAAGACGCGGGATCTGGTGCTGCCGAACCGCATC
>JBFFIL010000209.1:0-3322 GCA_041556535.1 Acidimicrobiia bacterium
GGGCCTGCTCTCTCGAACTCGTTCGGCTTCGGCGGCCACAACACCGTCCTGGCCTTCGGGCCTGCCTGACGCCAGGACCCGGTAGGATCCACACCACGGGAGCTCGGTGAGACCGGGCTGAGAGGGGGCCTCGAGGCTCCGACCGAAAGAACCTGACCCGGGTAATTCCGGCGCAGGGAGTCCAGGCTCATCACTCCCGGGAAGGAGCTGATGAGAAGACGCATCGCATTCGCCGGGACCGTCGTCGTGCTGTCCGTCGCCGCCTGTTCCCCGGCGGACTCCCCTGATGCGATCACTCTCCTGGTCCACGACTCTTTCGCAGAGGCGGTGACGGACGACACGTTCGCGGCCTTCACTGACGAGACGGGGATAACCGTCGTGGTGCTGGCTGCCGGCGACGCCGGGGCGATGGTCAATCAGGCGATCCTGGCGAAGGGCAATCCTTTCGCCGACGTCCTGTTCGGCATCGACGACACCTTCCTCTCGCGCGCCCTCGACGAGGGAATCTTCCAGACCTACAGGTCGGGGGAGTCGGCCAACGTCTTCCCCGAGTTCGTGGACACGCGACACCGCGTCACCCCGATCGACTACGGCGACGTCTGCATCAACTACGACAAGGAGTGGTTCGAGTCGACCAAGCTGGCCCTGCCCGACTCCCTGGACGAACTGCGAGCGAACCTCTACGCCAGCCATCTGACCGTCCAGCACCCGGCAACTTCATCTCCCGGCCTGGCGTTCATGCTCGCCACGATCGCCGAGTTCGGTGAAGACGGCTGGCTTCGGTTCTGGGCGGGCCTTCGCGATGGCGGGGTCAATGTGACTGCCGACTGGACGTCCGCCTACTACGGCAACTTCACGCCTCATGACGGCGAGAGCTCGATGGTCGTCTCCTACGCGACCTCACCACCCGCCGAGGTGATCTTCGCCGCCGAGCCCACGGACGAGCCACCTACGGGAGTGATCGAGGCCGGTTGCTACCGCCAGGTCGAGTACGCGGCCGTTCTGGCCGGCACCGACCACCCGGAGGCTGCCGGGCAGCTGATCGACTTCATGCTCTCTGTCCGGTTCCAGGAGACCATCCCCTCGAACTGGTTCGTCTACCCGGTGAACCGGAACGCCGAGGTGCCCGCGGTCTTCCGAGCCCACTCCCTCACCCCCGCGAGCCCGGCCCGGCTGTCGGCGACCTACATCGCCGACAATCGCGACAGGTGGATCGACGAGTGGATCCAGGTGATGGAGGGCTGAGACGCTCCATCGGCTGGGGCCGGATCGCCGTAGCAGCCGTCCCAGCCGCGTTCATCGTCTACTTCTTTGCGTATCCGGTGGCCCGCATAATCGGGGTGGGCCTCGCCGAGATCGGCATCGGAGCCACCGGCCTGGAGGCGCGGCTCCTGCGCGTGGGCTGGTTCACCGTCTGGCAGGCAAGCCTCTCCACCCTCCTGACCCTGTTGGCGGCGGCACCTCTGACATGGGCGATCTCCACATATGAGTTCAAAGGTCGCCGACTGGCCACAGCGCTGGCGACCGTCCCATTCGTCCTTCCCACCGTCGTCGTCGGAACCGCATTCGTTTCGCTCGGGTTCTCCGAGTCGATCGGTGCGATTCTGGCGGCGCACGTCTTCTTCAACGTCGCGGTCGTCGTCAGAACCGTGTCGACGGTGTGGTCTCGGATCGACCCGAGTCTCCACGAGGCGGCGACGGTGCTCGGAGCGAGCCGCTGGAAGGTCTTTCGGACGATCACACTCCCGCTCCTGAGGCCCGCGATAGCGGCAGCGTCGTCGATCGTCTTCCTCTTCACATTCACCTCGTTCGGTGTCGTTCTGATTCTCGGCGGCTTTCAGTACGCCACCCTCGAAGTGGAGATCTACCGTCAGGCCGTCGACCTGTTCGACCTGCCTCTCGCGGCATCGCTGGCAGTCATCCAGCTCGTCGGCGTGGGAGCGCTGCTGTACGCATACTCCCGATATCAGGAGAGGAAGTCGGCTTCATGGGCATTGGCCTCGGCCTCGGGGCTGCGGCGCCCGACAGGAGCCGCAAGGCTGTGGGTGGGCGTGGCGGTTGTCGGCTCGCTGGCGGCTCTGCTGACCCCGCTGGCCGCACTGCTGGCCAGAAGCCTCGGCGGGGGCTTCTACAGCGCCTTGCTCTCGGACGACCGCGTCACCGGAAGCGCCGTCGGCGCGGTGGGCAACAGCCTCGCCTTCGGCGCTGCCGCGACTGTCGTTGCGACGGTCGTCGGCATGATGGCTGCGGTGACCATTGCGGGACGCCGCGGAGGCCTCAGTCGATGGTTCGACCTGGCCCTCATGCTCCCCTTGGGGACGTCAGCGGTGACGATCGGGTTCGGGTTCATCGTTGCCCTCGACTGGCCTGTCGACCTGCGCGGGTCTCTCTGGCTGATCCCGATCGCGCACGGCCTCGTCGCCGTGCCGTTTGTGGTTCGCTCTACGGTCCCCACTCTGCGCGCCATTCGCCCCGAGACCCGGGACGCCGCAGCCGTGCTCGGAGCGTCCCCATGGAAGGTCTGGAAGGAGATAGATCTTCCGATCGTCACCCGGGCCACTCTCGCCGGGGCCGGGTTCGCCTTCGTCATCTCCCTCGGCGAGTTCGGTGCTACCTCCTTTGTCGCCAGGCCCAACATCCATACCGTCCCGACGATGATCTTTCGCCTGATCCAGCGTCCCGGTGAGACATCGTTCGGCATGGCCATGGCCCTATCGGTGATCCTCGCCCTCATCACGGCCGGTGCCGTCATGGGGCTCGATCGCGCCCGCTTTGGCGACCTGGGGAGGTTCTGATGCTTGCTGTTGAAGGCCTCGCTGTCTCACTGGGGGGCGACAAGGTGCTCCGGGACGTCTCGGTCCAAGTCACAGATGGCGAGTTGGTCGGTCTCTTGGGGCCGTCCGGCTCGGGCAAGACCA
This sequence comes from Acidimicrobiia bacterium, assembly GCA_041556535.1. Taxonomy (GTDB): domain Bacteria; phylum Actinomycetota; class Acidimicrobiia; order Spongiisociales; family ZC4RG35; genus JAWWBL01. The sequence goes on from JBFFIL010000209.1 coordinate 2,919, forward strand.
CTCTGCTGAGGGCCATCTCCGGGCTGGTTGGGATCGAGTCGGGCGACATCCGATGGGACGGTGACTCCGTGGCGGACGTCCCCACCCATTTGAGGGAGTTCGGGCTCATGTTTCAGGGTTACGCCCTCTTCCCCCACCTTGACGTCGCCGGCAACGTGGGATTCGGGCTTCGGATGAGAGGAGACTTCAGCGGCGATGCCGTGGCGGAAGCTCTCGAATGGGTCGGTCTCGCCGGATTCGGATCTCGACAGGTCGACTCGCTGTCGGGGGGCGAGCAGCAACGGGTGGCCCTGGCCAGGACCCTCGCCCCGCGACCTCGCCTCGTGATGCTCGACGAGCCGCTTGGGGCGCTCGACCGCAATCTCCGGGCGCGTCTCATGAACGAGATCCGGTCGATCCTCAAA
>JBFFIL010000210.1:0-3311 GCA_041556535.1 Acidimicrobiia bacterium
GGCCGGGGCCTAGAGCCGAGAGGGCGGCGCTAGGTCTAACTGGCGACGAGCGGGGTTTCCGCCTCGTCGATTGGGGTCTCTGAGTAGAGCCAGCGGCCTATGAGGAAATATCCGGGGACGAACAGGACGGTTATCGCGGAATAGGCAACCACCCGCGGCAGGACCAGGTCGCCCCAGTAGTCCCGCACGCCGGCGCCTGCCAAGTCCAGCACCAGCCAGGCCACCAACGAGATCAGGAGGCCCGATGCGAACAGGACGCTGGCGAGTCGGGGCGAACGACCCTCGCCAAGCATGTGGGCACCGGAGATGAGCGCACCCAGACCCCCCAGCAGCGCACCCGCAGGGACCATCCAGGGGGCGATCATCGCGATTGCGCCTGCAACCGCCAGTCCGAAGGCGACCCACGCCCAGCGGCCCATGGTGCCGCCGTGCCGATCCTTCACACCGAGGACCAGCAGAGGGATGCCGGCAAAACCTACGAACGACACGGTCACCCAGAGCGGCCATGGTTCGAGATCCGCACCGGTCAGCCCGGCACTCTCCAGCATCGGGACGGTCTGCACCAGGAACATGATCAGGAAGACCAGCATCGACCCTGCTCCGATCATCCCGAATAGCCCATACCTCTTCGTCTTCTCTGTGGGCACTGCCACACCTCCTGTGTGAGTGGAGGCAAATGCCCGGGAAACGATCCGTGGCTCTCCGAACTTGTTGAGGGATCTGCGTTGGGCATCGACAGAGTCTGCGCCAAAGGCGATCTCCCGTTCAACCGACACCATCAGGTGATCGGTCAGCTCGGCCACCACGTCATCGGAATCCGGGCGCCACGAGACCGCCTTGCTGAAGTCGTCCAGATACGAATCGATCAGAGAGAAGTCGCCCATGTGGCTTCCTTCAACACCGAGGCGATCGCATCGGAGAACTCCTGCCAAACTCGCCGCTGCTCACCGAGAGCACCGCGGCCTCGTTTGGTCAGGCGGTATGTGCGCCTCCGTCTTCCATTCACCGCGGCCCACTCGCTGGTCAGCAAGCCCGCCTTCTCGAGACGATGTAGCGCCGGGTAGATCGTCCCCTCGGGGAGGTCGAACTGCTCGTCACTCCGGGCCTTCAACTCATCGATGATCACGTACCCGTGCTTCGCCCCGTCCGACAGGACGGCCAGCAGCAGCAGATCGAGGTGCCCTTTCAGCGCCTGTCCTCTCATACCTCGGCAACCTACACATAGTTTATCTAGGTGTCAACCCGACACGGGGCGACGACAACGCCAGCGACTGCGGGTATCGCCATCTACGGTTTCGCCGATGAGAGGTTGGCGCGAAGGCGGGTTGGCCCTGGTGGTCGCAGCTCTTCTCGGCTTCGGTCTGCTGCTGTTCACCGGGGAGTCGCTTGGGGACCCCGACCCCGACCCCCGAGCCCCGATATCGTTCGACCCCGAGGCTGCCGCTAGGGGCGAGCTTTTGGCCGAGGGCGAGGCATGTCTCCAATGCCACACCGTGGACGGGAGGCTTGGGACGACCGGCCCGACCTGGAAGGGGCTGGCGGGCTCGAGCAGGCCACTTGTGTCTGGAGAATTCGTCACCGCAACGGACACCTACCTGTTCAACTCGATCGTCGACCCCAACTCCCAGGTGGTACAGGGCTACCAACCTGTGATGCCGGACTACTTCGTCGACCAGCTCACCGAGCAGCAGATCCTCGACCTGGTCGAGTACATCAAGTCACTGTCAACCTGAACACGCTGGTCAGAGGTCCTTTTCTCACGAAAATGTGACAGTACTCGACTCAAGTTGTAGAATTCGGGCCGACTCATACCGAAACCGGAGGTTCTACAAATGGCACGCGCCGTAGGCATCGACCTGGGCACCACCAACAGCGTCATCGCCGTACTCGAAGGCGGGGAGCCGACAGTTGTGGCCAACGCCGAGGGCAACCGCACCACGCCCTCGATCGTCTCGTTCAAGGACGGGGAGGTCCTCGTCGGCGAGGTGGCCAAGCGGCAGGCGATCACCAACCCCGACCAGACCGTCAGATCCATCAAGCGTCACATGGGTACCGACTGGTCGATCAACATCGACGGCAAGGACTACACCGCTCAAGAGATCTCGGCGCGGATCCTCATGAAGCTCAAGAGGGATGCCGAGGCCTACCTCGGAGACACGATCGTCGACGCGGTCGTCACGGTTCCCGCCTACTTCAACGATGCACAGCGGCAGGCGACGAAGGAAGCGGGCCAGATCGCCGGCCTGAACGTCCTCCGCATCATCAACGAGCCAACCGCGAGCTCGCTCGCCTACGGACTGGACAAGGAAGCCGACCAAACGATCCTCGTCTTCGACCTGGGAGGTGGGACCTTCGACGTCTCGGTTCTCGAGATCGGGGACGGCGTGTTCGAGGTCAAGTCCACTTCGGGCGACACACAACTGGGAGGCGACGACTGGGACGACGCGGTCATCGAGTGGCTCGTCTCCAGATTCAAGAGCGATCACGGCGTCGACCTTGCCCAGGACCGCATGGCTCTGCAGCGCCTCAAGGAAGCCGCGGAGAAGGCGAAGATCGAGTTGTCCACCGTCGCCGAGACGGAGGTGAACCTCCCCTTCATAACGGCAACCGATGTAGGGCCTCTCCACCTGCAGCAGAAACTGAGCCGTTCCGACTTCCAGAAGCTGACCGAAGATCTCCTGGAACGCACCAAGGGACCGTTCGACCAGGCCATCAAGGACGCAGGCATCGACGTTTCCGAGATCGACCACGTTGTGATGGTTGGGGGCTCGACCCGGATGCCGGCCGTCCAGGAACTCGTGAAGAAGCTCACCGGCAAAGAGCCTCACAAGGGAGTGAACCCCGACGAAGTGGTAGCGGCCGGGGCGGCGATACAGGCGGGGGTCCTCGTAGGCGACGTCAAGGACATCCTTCTACTGGACGTGACACCCCTTACTCTCGGGATCGAGACGAAGGGCGCCGTCATGACGCGCATGATCGAGCGGAACACGACGATCCCGACGAAGAAGTCGGAGATCTTCACGACCGCCGAGAACAACCAGCCCGAGGTCGAGATCCATGTCCTCCAGGGCGAGCGTGCCATGGCCACCGACAACAACAGCCTCGGGAAGTTCCGCCTCACCGGGATTCCGCCTGCGCCGATGGGCATCCCGCAGATCGAGGTCACCTTCGACATCGACGCGAACGGGATAGTCCACGTCCACGCAAAGGACCTGGCCACCGGCAAAGAGCAGAAGATGACGATTACGGGTGGCACCGCGCTGGACCAGAAGGACATAGACCGGATGGTCAAGGACGCCGAGTCATACGCC
>JBFFIL010000211.1:0-3306 GCA_041556535.1 Acidimicrobiia bacterium
CACAACGCCTCTAGCAACACGCGAGCGACCTGTTTCGGGGTCCCATCCGATGTTGATGTGGATCAGCGGCCAACCGTTGACCTCCTCTTTGGATCGGTATTCGAAGCCGGCGGATCTTGAACGTGCTGCCATTGTGTCCACCATCATCAGAACGAACGCGCGACCGGCCTAGAGTCCATGGTCCCAACCCGCAGATAACGGCGCTCATGTACCCAAGCCTTCCATGCCGTCAGTGTGTCAGGTGATCGTGTTGAAAGGAGCCGAGTATCGAAACGTGCCCGTGATCTGTTCGGTCCATGCGGTCAGCTGAAGGATTTGGAAGTGTTCGCCCCAGTTCGCATCAGGCGCGTGAACACCGAGGCTGGTGGATGGGGCGAATCCGAATCTCGAGTAGTACGCCGGATCACCGAGTAGAGCGATCAGCGGTTCGCCCAACGCGTCCGCAGCTCCGATGACCGCATACATCAGTGCCGTGCCGACTCCAGCCCGTTGGCAGTCGGGCACAACGCCCAAAGGGCCCAGGCCGACACAGCCAACCTCGCCGACGTGGCCTCTGGTGCAGACAACGTGCCCCACGATCCGTTCATCGATCTCGGCAAGCCACGACAGTTCAGGTACCCAGTCGCCGCTCTCCCGCAACTCATCCAGAAGGCGCACCTCCACCGGCTCTCCCGCCCCACGGTCGAACGCCGCCGCCTGGACTGCACGGACTGGTGGAAGGTCCGCCAAACGCTCCCGTCTCACAATCACGAGAATCAACGCTATCTGGCCGCACCAGTACATACCGGCACTTGTGTGCGGCTTGCGTCATGCTTTCGTAGTTAGCTTGCGCTGATGCGATCTCACGGCGATGGGTTGACCCGAACTGGCTGGTGGTTCGTTGCTGCAGGGGTTCTGGTGACCGTTCGAGCAGCGATGGAGTTGGCCGATCCCGTCTATTGGGAACCGGTGTCGTTTCTCGATTATTCGGCGGTGATCCTTACCACCGTTGGCTGGGTGGCTGCAGGTTGGGCAGTGTTTCTGTTGTCTCGAAGGGCGGAGTTGGCGAGAGCCTCCGCTGTCTTTGCGATTGCAGGTGCCGGACTGGTGGCAAACGGAGTGGGGAACCTCATCGAAGACCTGTTTGACCTCGCCTGGGGCGGCGACCTCTACTCATGGGGAGGGATCATCGGGGCGGTCGCCATGCTTGTAGGAAGTGGCCTCACTCTGAGTGTGGGCCATCGTTTGAGATGGTCGGCGCTGTTCCTCCTGGTATTCCTCGCTGGCGGCATCTTCCCCGACGATGGAGGTCTGTTCGTTACCGGTCTCAGCGTTGTCGGACTCGGCTACTGGCTGATCAAACAGCAGCGAACCGTCCAAAACGAACCAGCCGAAGTCCGTACATAAAGGCACTCATGTGCTCCTGCGGAGTTGGGACTTAGGCGGTCTCGTTGGACCACTGGGCGACCTGGATGCCGTCTTTCCACATTTGGTCTATTCGGTCGCCGAGGGTTGAGTAGTCGAAGGGGTCGCCGTCAACCACGACTACGTCTGCGGTCTTGCCGTGTTCGAGTGTGCCTAGTCGATCATCGAGGGACAGTCGAACAGTCCAGGGATCAACATTTTCCCTGCCACATCGACGCTGACATCACCAGCAAGGCCCCTCCCCAACCCCGACGATCAACCCATCCTCGATCAGCAAATCAGCAGCACGGACCTTCGAGCCTGTCCCATCGAACACCCGACCACCAGCAAACACCGTCGAAGCCACCAGTCCACCTCAGATAGAAGGCTGCGAGCCTACCCACCAGGCTCCCACCCCGACCGGACAGCATCACCTCGAGATCAACACGCGCACATAACGGCACTTACGTCTGCCTGGCTCAGCCATCTGTAGTGCTGGTTGCGTATTGGGCGATCGCCTCTTCGTCGCCAGGATGATTGAGGTGCCGGCCAGGGTGGTTGTTAGGGTCGAGCGACAGGTCCACCGCCACAGAGTCACGAGTCAGGAGCGTCTCTATGCCTGATCGGCCCGAACCTACCCCCGATGATCCGGCCGCTGATGGGCCACCACCCGCTCCACCTCCGGACCACGTTTCAGATCCGATACCACCTCCAGTGGACGCAGATGGCAAAGAAGTCGCGACTGCAACAGATTCGGTGCCGGATCTGTTGAACTCAGGGACAGATGCTGAGACCGAGGAGGTGGTGGCCTCTACAGATTCCGTGCCGGATCTGGCTGATCTGGGCACTGATGCCGAGTCCGACCCGGTTCCTGAAGATCCAGACTCAACGGCAGTCTTCGAGGGATATCCCCTCCCCGCACGTGGTGGTACAGACCAAGTCGACTTAGGGCGCGTGTTCGAAGGGGAGGAAGCCGAGGCTCCAGAATCAGGGGCAGGGACTGGGACCGACAGTGACGATATCGACCTCCTTTACTTCGGGACCGACCCTCCGGGCAGAGATGCCGAGTTGGGGACTGGCACCCAGAGCGAGCGAGAAGACGATTCGGGTTTCATCGGAGAACCGCCGATTACTGATGTCGCGGAACGGTTGAGGAAGAAGTATCGGAGAGTTGGCGGGGTAGTGGCTCTGGGAGTGATCTCCTTTTTCCTATTTGCCAATCGAAACAATGACACGGTGGTGGTAACACCTTCGGATCAACAGGTAGAGACAGAGACTGATCAACAGGTAGAGACAGAGACTGAAGGTCAGCTTCCCGGGGAAACAGCTACCGACGAAGAAACAGGATCGGATCCAGAGCCGGTGAGCAGTTCAACTGACGACCCACAGGGTGACGGAAAGAACAAGAACTCCGAGCCGGTCACCCCAGAAGAAAATGTTCCTGGGGCGGACATCAAGAGTGTTTCCTACGAGGTTGGCCCGGCAGGGGAGCTCTTCTTCATCATCGACGTGTACGGCAACGGCATAGGAGCCACAGCGGACGCACCCAATTTCCTCGTCGATATCGAGATTACCGGTCCCGATGGCTGGGGAACCCGAGTCGAATTCCGCAATGGCGAACCCCAACCTGGGAGAGTGTGGCTTGGCCCACTGGCACCCGGACGAGAGGTCCTGGAGGGAGCGGAAACTTCAGTCGAGTGGTTAGACAACGACACCATGAAAGTCACGATCGCCGGAACCGGAACCGATCTGGGGGTTGGCTCCTTCTACGTTGACATCAACGTCTTCTGGCCTGACCGCAGCTTCTATGACCATGCCGAAGGAGCCGGTTCCTAGACAAACCCCACGCCAGTGGTACAAGACGATCGACGACACACCCCGCGCACATGACAGCACTTGTGTGCGCGGGTGGATGATGTCGGC
>JBFFIL010000212.1:0-3243 GCA_041556535.1 Acidimicrobiia bacterium
AACTGCCCGTTTGCGCTGTACGGCTCGTTCAGCTCGGAGTCCCAGACGGACATCGACGGTCGCCCTCTTGCCGCTATGGGGTCGGAAAAGGTCACCAGACGCCCTATCACGTAGAGGCCCGCGGCATGGGCCCTTTCCACGACCCGCTCCAGGTCGTAGGCGTTACGGTCGGCGCCGACGTCGATGGCCGTCGCGTTGGTCGTGTCGTACCAGATCAGGCCGGACTCGTCCTTGAGATCGATCATGAGAGCGTTCAGCTCCGTCTCCATTGCCATGTTGATGAACTCGTCGAGACGGGTGGCGACTGCATCACCCCGGATGTGAACGGCGCGGGCGGTGAACGGCTCGATCTCGACGAGGGTGTCGCCGGGTGAGCCGTCCCAGTCGAACGAGACACTGATCCACGCCAATCTGGTCACATCGATGACCCCTGGCTCGGCCGCCCGGAGAGTGAAGTGACCCTCCGAGTCGGTGATCGTGGTCTCCGCACCCGACGCCACGGTCACGTCCGACACTCCGTGCCCTTCGGGCTCCACCACCCGCCCCCGGAGAATCCGGGCTTTGATGACGATGTTCACCACGCCCTCGGGGCGCTCGCCGAGAGTGACCATCTGAGGGATGTGGCCGGGCGCGCTCACCTCGATCACGGTCATCGAAGGGCTCCACTCCATCGGTATGCGCCCGTCGGGGCCGGATGTGCCCATTTGCTGGCCGTCGATGTCGGCAACCGCCAACTCGACCGGCGCACCCAGGTCGTCCAGGACCCTGAGGTCGTAGGGAGTCGCCCTGGCGATCAGCGACCAGCCGGCCCAAACTGCCCAGGCGATGGATAGCGCGACCAGTAGCCGAAACTGGGTGCGACGCGACACGAGAGTCGAAGGTTACCGACCGGCCCCGCGTACCAGGGCAAACTCAGTTGCCAGATTCACCCAGGAGAGTTATTTTTTCCACAGGGGCGGCTTAGGAGGCGCGAGTTGGGCAAGCCCGTGAGGGCCAAAGACGCCAGGCCCGAGCGGGGTTCGAGCCCATCGGACACCGTCGGCCTGTATCTCGACGAGGTCTCCGCGCACGAGCTTCTCACCGCGGAGGACGAGGTTCATCTCGCACGCGCCATGGAGCGTGGCAAGAAGGCAAAAGCCCTGGTCGCTACTGGTGATCTCGACAGGGGCGAGCGTATGAAACTGATGCGCGCCATTGCCGAGGGCGACGAGGCCAAGATGAGCTTCATCCGCTCGAATCTGCGTCTCGTGATCTCGATAGCGAAGCGCTACACGGGCCGGGGGCTCGACCTCCTCGACCTGATTCAGGAGGGGAACCTCGGGCTGATCCGGGCTGTGGAGAAGTTCGACTGGCGCAAGGGTTTCAAGTTCTCGACATACGCGACGTGGTGGATCCGCCAGGCGATCACGAGAGGCCTGGGCAACAACGGACGGACAATCCGCCTGCCGGTACACATGGTGGACGTGGTCCGGACGGTGCACGACACCCGGCAAGTGCTCCACGATCAGTTCCACCGAACGCCGACTCTCGAGGAGATCTCCGAGGCGTCGGGGCTCGACACCGAGCGTGTCCTGGCTGCACTCGAGGCTCCGGCCGAAACCGTGTCGCTCGACCGGCCCGTGGGTGAGGACGGGGACGCCTCGCTTCAGGACTTCGTGCAGGACCCGGGGGCAGCCGACCCCGAGGCGCGCGCTGCCTCGGCATGGAGACGCGAGAGGCTCATACAGGCGATCAGCCACCTCGACATGGAGGAGCAGCAGGTGCTCTGGCTCAGGTTCGGTCTCGACGGCGACGAGCCGTGGACGCTCTCGGACGTCGGGAAAGTGATCAACTCGACCCGTGAGAGGGTCCGCCAGATCGAGGCGAGGGGCCTGGCCAAGCTCCGCCACCCATCCAGCGACATCGACCTGTCCGGCCTCGCCTGACCCGCAAACCTAAGGCTCCAGGGACCAAATACGGTCCCTATGCCGCGGAGAAAGGCTCAGATCCTCCTCAAAGCCCTCGCGAGCATGGCGAAGCCTTCGTCCGCCTCCTCCTCGGTGACCGACAAGGGGGGCGCTATGCGCAGCGCGTTCCCGTAGAGGCCTCCCTTCCCAACGAGGAGGCCCTCCTCACGAGTGGCCTCGAGGGCCGCTGCCGCCCTCTCCTGCGCCGGCTCTCCCCCGGCACCGACGAGCTCGATGCCGATCATCAGACCCTTGCCCCGAAGCTCACCGATCACGTCGAGCTCCTCCGCCAGAGGCACCAGGTTCTGCATGAGCCGATTGCCCACCTTGAGTGAGTTGGTCTGCAGATCGTTGCTGACCACGTAGTCGAGATTGGCCAGCGCACCCGCCGTCGCCAGCGGGTTGCCGCCGAAAGTCGATATGCCCAGCGCCTGATAGGCCTCCATCACCTCGGCCGACGCCACCACTCCCCCGATCGACAACCCGTTGCCGATCCCTTTCGCGAAGGTGATGAGGTCAGGAACGAAGCCGTGGGCCTGGTACCCCCAGAAGTGCTCTCCGGTCCGCCCCCAACCCGTCTGCACCTCATCGGATATGAAGAGGATCCCGTGTCGATCGAGCACCTCTTTCATGGCGCCGAAGAATCCGTCGGGAGGAGTCACAAATCCACCCACACCCTGGATCGGCTCGGCAATGAGCGCGGCGGCTCTACCCGTGGTGGCCACGTTCAGGAGGTCCTCCAGGTCTGCCACGCAAGCGGCAGTGAATTCGTCGTCGGGTAGATGGCCGAACGGGCTGCGCAGTTTGTACCCGCCGTGCACATAGGTCACCTGGAACGGCGAGAAGCTGGTTCCTGACCACGCGCGCTGCCCGGTGATGGCCACGGCTGAGTGGGACTTTCCGTGGTAGCTGCCCCGTATCGCCAGGATCTGGTTCGACTGGCGGTACACCGTTGCCAGCATCAGTGCCGCGTCGTTCGCCTCGGTCCCGGAGTTTGTGAAGAAGACCTTGGCGTCCGGAATCCCGGAAAGCTCGGCGATCCTCTCGGCGAGCTCGATCTGGGGCTCGATCAGATAGAGCGTCGAGGTGTGGAGCATCTTTTCGGCTTGAGCCTTCACCGCTTCGATCACCTCGGGTACCCGGTATCCGGAGATGGTCACGAGGATGCCTCCAAAGAAGTCGAGGTACCGGTTCCCCTCGGCGTCGACGACATGCCGGCCGTCGCCGTCGACGATGGAGATGGGGTGCTCGTAGTAGAGCGGAGCCCAGGCCGGGAGGACCGCCTTGTGACGTTCGT
>JBFFIL010000213.1:0-3218 GCA_041556535.1 Acidimicrobiia bacterium
CATCCTGGCGATGAGCGCATCGGGATCTGTTGCCGTCTCGGGGCGGGTGAGCTTGATCAGCGCGAGCTCGGTCATCAGGCGCTCTTCGCGTCCCTCCCGAAGGCGAAGGAGGGCGTCACCCAGCACATCCACGGTCCTGAGCACCTCCGAAGAGGGAACCAGCTCCGCCGCCTTCTTCCAGGCCTCGTAGACCTCTGGCGGCTCGTCGGTTATCTCGGCCAGGTTGGGGGCATAGTGAGCCAGGAAGACTCCTCGGAAGAAGCCGAGGCACTCGGAGACGAACCGTCTGAGATCGACTCCATCGGCAGCCATCTCGGAGACCAGCTCGAGCGCGCTCTTGGCGTCCTCGGCTGCGATGGCGGTCGCCAGCCTCATGAAGACCTCAGAGTCGGCAAGGCCGAGAGCCCTCCTCACCCCGGCGACATCGACGCTCCCGGCTCCCAGCGCAGACACCTGCTCGATGAGCGATAAGGAGTCACGGACCGACCCGGAGGCATGACGGGCAACTGCCAGAAGCGCCATCGGATCGGTCTTGTAGCCCTCCCGGTCGGCAATGGTGCTCAGATAGCCAGCCAATTCCTCAACGGGGACCGGATGGAAGTCGAAACGCTGTGTTCGTGACCGGATCGTGTCCAGCAGCTTGTAAGGCTCGGTGGTCGCAAGGACGAAGTAGACGTGCTCGGGCGGTTCCTCGAGAGTCTTGAGAAGAGCATTCCCGGCGGCTTTCGAGAGCATGTGCGCCTCGTCGAGAACGAAGACCCTTTGGGATGTCGCGGCCGATGCGACTGTGGTCACGCTCAACTTGATGTCTCGTATGTCGTCGACCGAGTTGTGTGAGGCGGCATCGAGCTCGAGGACGTCGAGAGAGGTGCCCGCGGTTATGGCAATGCAGCTGGCGCACTCGTTGTCGGGTGATCCGTCCGCGTGTCTGTTCTCGCAGTTGAGCGCCTTGGCCAGGATGCGTGCCGTCGTGGTCTTGCCGGTGCCGCGGGGGCCCGTGAAGAGATAGGCGTGAGCCAGCCTGCCCTCCGCCACCTCACGTGACAGAGTGGTCGTCACATGTGTCTGGCCGATGACTTCGTCGAAGGTCTGGGGCCGGTATTTGCGGTAGAGAGCCTGATACTCCAAGACGGTGCCACCGTACCGCTCCTGGGGGACCGATTTCCCGCCCCGCATCCTTTTATGTGCCGAGATTCCCGGTCTAGCACCGGGTCTTTCGATGGAGAACATTCATTTAGCCACCCTCAGAGCCGATACTTCGTGCCGTGACGCAGCCAGCCATCGAGAATTCAACCGAAGTGGCCGAATCCGTCATCCCTGCCGTGTGGGCGCGAGGGATGACGAGACGATTCGGGAAGACCGTCGCGGTCGACGACATCAACCTGTCGATCCAGCCAGGAGAGTTCTACGGCCTCCTCGGTCAGAATGGCGCGGGCAAGACCACAACCATCAAGGTGATAGTGGGCCTCCTCCGGCCCAATGACGGTCAGGTCGGCATTGGGGAGTTCGACACTTGGACCCATCCCACCGAGGTGAAGTCACGTATCGGCGTCCTGCCCGAGGAGTTCAATCTCTACGAGCGCCTCACCGGCGCAGAGCTTCTCGACTTCACCGCCGCAATGCACGGGATCGGACGGGAGGAAGCCGTCAGCAGAAGGAACGAGCTCCTGGAGATGCTCGACCTCACCGCAGCAGGCTCAAAGCTGATCGGGGACTATTCGCGGGGGATGCGCAAGAAGGTGGCTCTGGGCGCTGCGATCATCCATCGGCCTCCCGTCCTGTTTCTCGATGAGCCCTTCGAGGGTGTGGACGCGGTCTCGGCCCGGCTCATCAGGAATCTCCTGAAACAGGCGGCTTCGGGAGGGACGACCATCGTCTTCTCCTCACACGAGATGCATCTCGTCGAGAAGCTGTGCACGCGGATCGGGATAATGATCGAAGGGCGGCTCACCGTTGAGGCGACGCCCGAGGGGCTTTGCCAGATGACCGGCAGGGACAACGTCGAGGACGCCTTCATCGCGGCGGTGGGTGGCGATGAGGACGAAGGCTCCAGTTGGTACGCCACTTCGTAGGCCTGAAGGCGCGCCTCACCTGGAACGGGGTGCGCAACGACGTCCAGAGGAAGTGGGGTTTCCCCATTGCCACCATCCTCTTGACCTGGCTAGCCCTCTGGCTCGTCGGCGGTCACACGGGAATCTCCACCCAGCTCGCAGGTCAGCCTCTCGTCCTCGACCAGTACCTGGGATGGGTCGCTCTCTTGTTCTTTCTCGGCTGGATCACCCTCCCGGTCATAATCTTCCCCCTCGACGAGAACCTCGATCCCCAGCAGCTGTCAGTTCTTCCGATAACGCAGAGCCAGATGGTCCGGGGTCTGGCAGCGGCATCCGTCGTAGCCCCGGCAACCATCGTCCCGGTGGCGGTGCTAATCGCCAACGGCTCGATCCTCGCCTCCGGCTGGTGGATGGCCATCCCCGCTTCGCTCGTCTACATCGCTCTGCTCACCGTCGGGTCCCAGCTCTTCTCGGCAACCATCTCGGCGATTCTCAGGACCAGACGTGGCCGGGACATCGCGACATTTCTCGTGCTGGGAATCGCCGCCGGAGCCTTCTTCTCCTATCGCACGATCAGCGAAACAGTCGACCGGCTGGGCCTGGCCACCGCTGTGTCGACCTACCCGGTCCTGGACTGGGCTCTGTTGATCCCACCGGTCTCTGCCCAACGCGCCCTGGTCGAGGCCGCTGCGGGTGATTCAGTAGAGGCTGGGGTCTTCCTCACCGCTGCCATCGCCGGCTTGTTGGTCATGGCGGCTCTGTGGCGGGTGCTCCTGGACTGGATGATCACGACACCTGAGGAGCGAAGCCGACCCGCTACCCGGGCCAGGAGCCGCGGGCTCGCCGTCGGAGCGTGGGGGGTCGTGCCGACACTCGCCAGGAAGGAGCTGCGGTTCTACATCCGTGACCCCAGACAGCGCCTCGTCTGGACCGGCACGGTGATCTTCGTCGGCTTGGCAATCGCAGGCGTCGTCATGGGCTCGACGGGCTTCTTCGACCTGCGTGACAACGAGTGGGCACCGCTGGTCGCGCCCATCCTGGTCTTGTTCGTCGGGTTGCCCATCGCTCTGAACCAGTTCGGCTGGGAGCGGAACGCCGCCAGCTATCTCTTCGTCCTGCCGGCCAAGCCTCGGCAGTTGCTGCTCGGAAAGAACGCGGCAGTGACCA
>JBFFIL010000214.1:0-3216 GCA_041556535.1 Acidimicrobiia bacterium
GCAGTGGGGGCCGAAAGCGGCGGTGCCGGCCGGCTACATCCCGGGGTGGGGTTGCCACAGTTGGATCCGATTGCCTTCCGGATCCCAACAGTGGCCAAAGCGGCCGTTCATTTCTTCGAAAGTGTCGGGGTCTGTGGGCACACCATCGGAGCGAAGCCTCTCGAGCATCCCGTCGAGGTCATCGACGCGATAGTTGACGAGCCATTGACGGTCTGCAGGCCAGTCGAAGGCGGTCGTGTCCGAGTCGAACGGCGCCCACACCGTCGACCCCCTGATCTCATCCCCCCACTGCAGCACAACGACTCCCTCATCATCGACGGGAAGCCCGAAGTGCTCGTGATACCAATCGGTCAACCTCTTCGGGTCGTTGGCCTTGAAGAACACGCCGCCGATGCCGGTCACTCGAGCCACCGGGAGAATCTACCGGCAGCCGCCGATCCGGGCGGGAGACTGACAGGAGGACACCTCCGCAGTGTCTCGCCTCGGGACCGCGAGCGGCTCTCACATCCTTATCATCTTTGCGATGCCGTTCCCTCCTCGCACGACGCCTGGCGTTGGCCGCCAAACGACGGTGCAACAAGGGGTCAGTAGGGGAGCCCGATGAGCGACTCGTCGAATGATCCCCGCCATGAGACACCGCCCCAGCCCTACGCCCGACGCGTCGCATGGCGCGCTGGGCACAGGCGCTCATCGGCCTGGTCGGCTTCGTCGCGGTCCTCGACATTTGGGCGACCAACCGAGAGATAGAGCTCCTCCGCCGGATCGACAACGGGCTCCCGGTCACATTCGAAGAGGCACTCGCCTCTGACGACCTGGTGGGGAGTGTTGCGACCTGGTATCTCCTGGCCTATCTCGCAGCCGGGATCGTGTTCCTCTTCTGGCTGCGTAGATCGGTTCGGAACCTCGAAACAGTCAGGTCGAGGTCGACGTCGGTGCCGTTCAGATTCAGCCCGGCGTGGGCCGTGGGCTGGTACTTCGTGCCGTTCGCCAATCTGGTGCGCCCTTATCAGGTGATGCAGGAGGTGCACGAGCAGAGCAACCCGGAGGGCGCCGGCGCCCCGCTGGTCGGCTGGTGGTGGGCGTTCTTTCTCGCGAGCAACGTCATCGGCTCGGGAGCGTTCAACTGGTTCTCCCGCGACCTCTCCGTCGCGGCGGTGATCCGGGCCGATTTGCGGACCATGGCCTCGGACGTCCTCACCGTGATTGCGGCTCTGCTGATCGTCGTCCTGATGGAGCGCATCGTTCAATGGCAGGAGACGCGTGCAGCCGAGCTGGGAGTCGTCTGACAGCCGGGAGCATCGGCAACATACGCAGCGGTCCTCCGCTTAATGTGCGCCGACAGTCAAGGTGGGAGAGGTCGCAGGATGGTCACGTCGGCAGAACTGACTTCTGAGTCGCGAGCATCTGATTGGAGATTCGTCGCAGACCGGGTCACCAAGTCGTACGACGGCAAGACGCTCGCCAATGACGAGCTGTCCATCGAGGTCCGGCCGGGGGAGGTCTACGGTTTGCTGGGACCGAACGGTGCGGGCAAGACCACTTTCGTCAAGCAGGTGATAGGGCTGCTCAAGCCCGACTCGGGTTCGATTCACATAGGCCCCTACGACCTCGTCGAGGACCCGGACGTCGCCCGACAGCTCTGCTCCTATCTGCCACAGGCGCGAATGCCGATCGCCTCGTTCAAGATGCACGAGGCGGTGCAGGTCTCCGGCTTGATCCGGGGTGGCGAGCCCGACGCCGTCCGCAAGCGCGGCGACGAGCTGATAGAGGCACTCGAGTTGATGGAGTGGCGTGACACGCTCGGGGCAAGGCTCTCGGGCGGTGTACGCCGTCTGGTCGGATTCATCATGACCACCGTCCAGCCCGGGAAGGTCGTGATCCTCGACGAGCCCACCAACGACGTCGACCCGCTGCGCCGACGTCTTCTCTGGGAGCAAATCCGGCGTCTCGGGAGCGAGGGATCTGCTGTGTTCCTCGTCACCCACAACGTGCTCGAGGCCGAGAAGTCGGTGGACCGTCTGGCTGTCATCAATGAGGGTCGTCTCGTGGCCCAGGGAACCCCCTCCTCACTCAAGGCGGAGGACCGGGGAAGGCTCCGGCTGCAGCTGATGCTCGTGCCCGGCACCAAGCCACCCGATCTCCCCCCACTCGTTCTCCACCACGCCCAGGTGGGAAACAACCTGATCTCGGTGATAGAGGAATCCGACGCGTCGGCAGGGATCGGCTGGGCTCAGGAGATGATGGCCAACGGCATCGCCGAGGAGTACGCGTTGGGAGCGACGACGCTCGAGGACGTCTACATCCGACTCACAGGACACACCTCAGATGACGAGGGCGACGCGTGATCGAAGTTACGGCGGTCGGCCTTCCGCTCAAACGCGAGGGACCCTCCCACTGGTTCTCGAGCTACCGGGCGATGCTCAAATGGCAGATCCTCGACATGCGGCTATTGCTCCCGCTGACCGTGATGGTCCAGGCGCTGACCGGTGTTGGCGTTGTCATCGGGTTCGGGCTCCTCGTGCCGAACATGACAACGGAGATGGCCCTCTTCCTCTCCACGGGTGCGGTGGTGGTGAGCCTGGTGGCGGTGGGGGTTGTGATGAGCCCCCAACTCATCGCGCAGCAGAAGGCGGCGGACTCCTACGACTTCATGTGGTCGCTCCCCGTTCCGCGCAGCGCTGCTACGACAGCTTGGGTCTCGATCAACACCCTCATTGCCCTCCCGGGCATGGCCGGAGCCCTCATAGCGGCGGTCCTCAGATTCGACGTCGAGTTCGTCGTGTCGCCGATGGTGGTGCCCGCCGTCACCCTCACACTGCTCGCGGGGACACTGTTCGGCTTCACTCTCGCCCACAGCATCTCCAAGCCCGAGATCACCCAACTCCTCACCGGCCTGCTGATCTTCGTCATCTTCGGTTTCGCCCCCATCAGCTTCCCGATCGAGAACCTCCCAGGATGGCTCGGAGCAGTCAACGAGTTCTTGCCGTTCTATCCGATGGCGACTGTGGTGCGTGACGGGCTGACCGAAGGGATCGCTGTCGACGTCGGCCGCTCCTACGCGGTTCTGGCCATCTGGGTGGTGGCCTCGGCAACGATCAGCGCGATCGTGTTGCGGAGGCGCCCATGACCGTCGTCCAGGAGTCGATGCTGATCCGACGGGGCGCCTCCTACTGGCTCGCGGGTTATCGCAACATGTTGCGGTTCGAGTTGATCAAC
>JBFFIL010000215.1:0-3213 GCA_041556535.1 Acidimicrobiia bacterium
ACTCAAGCCTATGCCGAGGCCATCTTCAGCCCCGTCGCGGCGAAGAATTTCAAGGAGACGGGAATGGCCGACTTCGCGTACGGCCGACACGACATAGGTCGCTTCCGCGCCGCGGCTTTTCGCCAGCGCGGCTCTGTCTCACTGGTCCTGAGACGCGTTGTGCCAGGGTCGCGGAGCTTCGAGGACCTCGGGCTGCCCAAGGAGCTCGGCAGGTTCGCCTCCGCGCGGTCGGGGCTGATTCTCGTGACCGGCCCGTCCGGATCGGGGAAAACGACGACCCTTGCGTCGATCATCGACTGGGTCAATTCGAACCGGAGCGCAGCGATCATCACTGTGGAGGACCCCATCGAGGTGCTGCACCCGGACAAGCTCTCGGTTGTGGCCCAGCGAGAGGTCGGAGTGGACACCGCCACGGCGGAGGAGGCGATCAGGGGAGCATTGCGGCACGATGCCGATGTGATCATGGTCTCGGAGATCACCGATGCTGCGACGGCGCGTGCGGTCATCGACGCCTCAGAGACCGGCCACCTGGTGGTCTCCTCGATGAGATCCATAGACCCGGCGGACACGATCAACAGATTGGTCGCGATGTTCCCCGAGTCCGAGCGGCGTGTCGTGCGAGGTCAGCTCGCGTCCCAGGTGCAGGCGATCGTCAGCCAGATCCTCATAGAGACGAATGGGCCCGGAAAGGTGCTCGCTTGTGAAGTGCTGACCAACAACGAGCGGGCTCAGCAGTGGATCTTGTCCGGTGAGGATGCGCCATCCCTCGTGAAGATCATCTCCGAGAGCGGCTATCACGGGATGCAGACGTTCGACCAGGCGCTGCTTGCCCATGTGGTCGAGCGATCGGTCAAGATCGACGCGGCGCTCCCGTTCGCGCGCAACACTCACGAGATGAAGGCCAAGGCGATGGCCGCGGGCGTCTCCGTCTGACATCGTCGGCGCGCCATAGGGGTGCCCTGGTGGGCGAGGCACCGATAACCTGAGCGGACGTGACTCCGAAACGGCTCGAATTCCTCCACTCTCCCGATCTTCCTCCCTTCCAGCTTGCCCGGATCTTCGACGACGCCGGTGAGCAGCTCTACCTCGTTGGCGGATCGGTGCGCGACGCTTTCCTGGGCAGGCCACTTGAGGACTTCGACTTCGCCACAAGCGCCAGACCCGACAGGATCACGGCGCTGCTCGACGGGTGGGCTGATGTCGTCTACACGGTCGGGGCTGCGTTCGGTACCGTCGGGGGTCGGCGGGACGGCCACGACATCGAGGTCACCACTTTCCGCAGCGAGGTCTACCGGGACGACTCGCGCAAGCCGGTGGTCTCGTTCTCCGATGACATTCAGACCGATCTCAGCCGTAGGGACTTCACGGTCAACGCCATCGCACTCGCTCTGGTCGGCGAGACGGAGACCATCGACCCCTTTGGGGGTCTGGGCGATCTGGCGGCGAGGGTGCTTCGGACCCCGCTCGATCCGGCTGTGTCCTTTGGAGACGACCCCCTGCGGATGCTTCGGCTCTTCCGGTTTCAGGCCTCTCTCGGGTTCACTCCAGACCCGTCCGCCATCGAAGTCGTCGGGCAGATGGGGGAGCGGCTGGAAATCGTGTCGTCCGAGCGGATCCGGGACGAGCTCACCAAGCTCTTGACCGCAGATGCCCCGAGCGAGGCGCTGAGGCTTGTGGTCCGCAGCGGGCTCGCAGAGCACTTCATGCCGGAAATCCCTCTCCTGGCCATGGAGCAGGACCCCTACCAGCGTCACAAAGACGTCCTGGAGCACACGCTCGCCGTAGTCGACAAGGCGAGCCCCGATCTCGTTCTGCGCCTGGCAGCCCTGCTCCACGACGTCGGCAAGCCTGACACCCGCGAGTTCGGCCCCGACGGTGTCTCCTTCCACCACCACGAGGTCGTGGGAGCCCGATTGGCGCGGCGCAGGCTCACCGAGCTTCGCTTCCCGAAGGACGTCGTGGAAGACGTCGCCCAACTCGTGTTCCTCCATCTGAGGCCCCACACGCTGAAGCTGGGCTGGAGTGACTCAGCGGTTCGGCGCTATGTCCGGGATGCCGGCCGCCTCCTGGGGAGGCTCAATGAGCTGGTCCGGTGTGACGTCACGACTGCGAACCCGCGGAGAGAGCGCGCGATACAGGCGAGCATCGACATCCTGGAGGAGCGGATCGAGGAGTTGTCGGCCCGGGAGGAGCTGGCCGCGCTGAGGGCGCCGGTCAATGGGCACGAGGTCATGTCCTATCTCGGCATGTCCCCCGGCCCCGAGGTCGGGGAGATCATGGACGTCCTGCTCGAGAAGAGGATCGACGACGGCCCCTATTCCAAGCACACCGCATATGAGATCTCGCGCGGCTGGTGGATGTCCAAGGGCCGTCCCGACCCGGGAGAGGCGCCTCATGAGGAGGAGTGACATGACCCGCCATATGCTGTCGGCATGACCGCTTCCGAGAGGTTCGACCCCCGGGACAAGCGGAGGGTTGCCCTCGACGGGGGCGCGATGGCCTATCTCGAGCATGGCGTGGGCGCCCCGATAGTCATGGCTCATGGGAACCCCACATCGTCTTTCCTCTGGCGCAAAGTCTTTCCCGCGCTGTCTGACAGCTACCGATGTGTTGCCCCGGACCTGATCGGAATGGGCGACTCGGACAAGGTTGAGTCCGGACCTGATGCCTATCGTTTCGCCACGCATTCGCGCTTTCTCGAAGACTTCATGGAAGCTGTCTCCATTGGGGGAGACGTGACACTGGTCGGCCATGACTGGGGTGGTCCACTCCTGGCCGATTGGGGTCGTCGGCACCCCGAGCGAGTCAAGGGCGTGGTCCTGATGGAGACGCTCGTCACTCCCATCTCGTGGTCAGACTGGCCGGAGCGGTCGAGGGAGATCTTCGAAGCGATGCGATCCGAAGCGGGAGAGGTGATCATCCTCGAGAAAAATGTCTTCGTAGAGCGGCTTCTCCCGGCCGCGGTATTGGAGCCGCTCCCGGAAGACGTCATGGATGAATACAGGCGCCCGTTCGCGGAGCCGGGTGAAGATCGTCGTCCGACTCTGACATGGCCGCGCGAATTGCCGATCGACGGACATCCTCCCGACGTGGTTGCCGTCATCCGTGACGCCGAGGCGTGGCTCTCGAGAGCCGACGTGCCGAAGTTGTTCGTGAATGCGGAGCCGGGGTTTCTCCTCACGGGGCGGATTCGAGAAGTGGTCAGGTCCTGGC
>JBFFIL010000216.1:0-3210 GCA_041556535.1 Acidimicrobiia bacterium
GCCGAGTTCGGCTTCGATGAGCGGGCGCAGATCGTTGGCTTCCCCAACCTGCAAGAGACCTGCGGCACCGCCAACAGAGATTGCCTGTGAGACCAACAGAAGCGATGCCACCACACCCCCGAGGAGGAACCACTTGATGAAGGCGGCGCGGGGAGAGTTATCCATCGTCGCTCAACTGGACCGGCACGGTGCCGATGTAGCCTGAAACAGCTTTGGAGGGCTCACACTTGTTTGACTCTCGTAGAAATGGAATCGGGGGTTTCGGTGACCTCGAGGGGAAGCATGCCGTGGTCCTCGGCGGCGCCGGGTTCCTTGGATCCCACGTGTCCACGTGGCTCGTGTATTCGGGGGCGAAGGTCACCTGCCTTGACAATCTGATCACCGGTACCGCCTCCAACGTATCGCACCTGTTGGGTGATGGTCGGTTTCGTCTGATCGAGTACGACGTCACCGACTACATGCACGTCGCTGGGGACGTCGACTACGTCCTGAACTTCGCCTCTCCGGCTTCGCCCACCGACTATCTGAAGTGGCCCATCCACACCCTCAAGGTTGGGGCGTTCGGAACGCACAAGGGCCTTGGGCTTGCATTGGACAAAGAGGCAACGTTCTTTCTCGCGTCTACGTCGGAGGTATATGGAGATCCCCTGGTCAACCCCCAGCCGGAGACGTACTGGGGCAATGTCAATCCAATTGGGCCGCGGGGTGTGTATGACGAGGCAAAGAGGTTCGCTGAAGCGATGACCCTCGCCTACAGCCGTGAGCACGGCCTCGACACCAGGATCGTTCGCATCTTCAACACATACGGCCCTCGAATGCGACCAGATGATGGGAGAGCGATTCCTGCGTTCTTCAAGGCCGCCATCGAGAACCGTCCCCTGCCCGTCCACGGTGATGGGAGCCAAACGCGGTCGCTGTGCTATGTCGATGACCAGGTGGAGGGGATTCTCCGCCTGTTGCTCTCCGACGAGGCCGAACCTGTGAACATCGGCAACCCAGAAGAGGTCACGATCCTCGAGCTAGCTGAACTGGTGCAGGATGTGGTTGGCACCCACCCCGGCATCGAATTCCAGCCGCGTCCGGTTGAAGACCCGACGGTGCGCCGTCCGGACACGACCAAGGCCGAGGAGGTTCTCGGATGGAAGGCCCAGATCTCGCTCCGGGAGGGTCTGGAGAAGACGGCCCCCTGGTTCCAGAAGATCGTCGGCTCCTGAAGCCGTAAACCGATGGCGCACGATTCGGCGCCGTACCTGCCATAGATACCAGCGCTGGCGAGAGTCACAATCCCGGACAGCCAGAAGAGGGCGGCAAACCAAGGCATGGGCACGAGGTCCTTAGAACGCTGGTCACCGCGGCGATCCCTTGGTCTTGGGATCGTATCCGATGACTGCAAGCGACATCTCACCAGATCCGGTGGCAGGTGAGTGGCCTCTCTCTTGCCAGTGGCCCCGAGCCTCCGCAGAAGGTCGAACCTCTTGAAAGGCATCGCCAACCTGACACCTGTGCGCTAACCCTGGGACGGCGCTGTCCCTACCCTCCCACCCGATGACGTGGGCCGAGTTGGGTGACTGGTGGCAAGCGGAGTTGGATGGCGATCCTGCCTACGAGGGAGTGATCACCCCCCTGCTCCTCGAGATCTTCGATCCGGTGCCCGGACATCTCTATCTCGACCTCGGCAGTGGAGAAGGGCGTGTGTTGCGGAGCTTTCGCCGGCTAGGCGTCAGTGCGGTCGGTCTCGAGATCAACGAGACCATGGCAGCCAGGTCCGGCGGACCGGTGGTCGTCGCGGAGCTACCCGGTGTCCCGTTCGAATCCGGACGGTTCGACGGCGCGTACTGCGTCCTGGCGATCGGGCACTTCTCCGACCACCGGACCTTCTTTGGGGAGTGCGCTCGCGTAGTCAGGCCGGGCGGAGCCCTTGCGGTCGTGATGAACCACCCCGTCTGGACGGCACCGGGATCCACGCCGATCAGCGACGATGACGGTGAAGTTCTGTGGCGACCGGGCGACTACTTCTCGGAGGGTTCGACCGAGATGCCGGCGGGAGAAGGCACCGTCACGTTCCACCACCGGACGATCTCCGAGCTGCTCCAGGCGGCCGCCGACGCGGGGTGGTCATTGGGCCGAATAGCCGAGCGGCCACATCACGAACTCCGCGATCAGGCCGGGATTCCGCGGTTGCTCGCTTGCCGGTGGAAGCTCAGGTAGCCGGATAGACCTTGTCGAGTTTGGCCAAGAGTGGAACGACCCCTCGGGCACTCCAGATCTCCCGAGCCTCGGCTGCGACATAGGCCGTGCCATCGTGATCGTGCCCGAGGAGTGTCAATCTCTCCAGGTGGCGCAAAGCCAGGTCGAGAGGTAGCTGTAGCGACCTGTAGGCGGCGGCGGATTCGGAGTACTTGTCCAGCGCGATCTCCGGCTCGCCTCGGAGAGATGCGAGCGCCGCGTCGATGGCCATGACCGTAGCTTGAAACCGTGCGGAGACGTACCCCATGTCGCCGGCCATAGCTCGCATCTCTTCGATGAGCTCTCCGTCGCGCGCTTGCACCGCGGCGGGTATAGCTACGCCGATGGACCATGACTGAAACAGGTGACCAGGCATGTCGAGCAGGTCCCGGATCGTCGCGAGGCCACCGTCGATGTCGTCGGCGAGAAACTGGAGCTCGACCCTGGTTTGGAGCTGGCCTACGAGTTCCTGGCTGGAAGACGAGTCTCTGATCAGCTCGGCGGCCTCCTGCATGAGAGCCTCCGCATGGTCGTGCCGGCCGTCGTATGCGGCCCGGACGGCTGAAAGGTTCAACACCTGCGAGCGGGCGAAGTACCCGAGTGTCGCATCGGACAGGTCGTCGAGAATCCGGTCGACGAGGTCGAAGTCTCCCGAGGCCAGCGCGGTGAACATGACCTTGGCGCCAAGGGTGCCACGGTCGTCCAGATTCCCCAGTCGGGTTCCCTCTTCGTAGCCCACGAGCCCGACCTGGGTCGCCCAAGCAGGCTCATCCCAGCCCACGTAGGAAATGATGTTGTTGCGAGCCCTGCCGGCCACACGATGGAACCCGTGCCGCTCGGCTGAGGCCAGCGCTCCCTCCGTGACTGCCGTCGCCTCCATGACCCGGCCGACGAGTCCGAGAGCCCAGCCCTTGGTGACCAGCGCGTCGGCAAGCACTTCTCGCAGTCCGAGGTCGGCCGCTTCCTTCAGTGCCCTGTCGATGA
>JBFFIL010000217.1:0-3207 GCA_041556535.1 Acidimicrobiia bacterium
ACTTTCGTGGAGACCAAGAACACCACGATGGGCGAGGAGTCCAAGGCGAACCATCATGCCTATCTGGGAGATGCCAAGATCGGAGCGCGCTCGAACATCGGAGCGGGGACGGTCACGTGCAACTTCGACGGCTATCAAAAGCACCCCACCGAGATCGGAGAGGACGCCTTCATCGGCTCCGACACGATGCTCGTCGCTCCCATCAAGATCGGAAACCGCGCCGTCACAGGAGCAGGATCGGTGATAACCAGAGACGTAGGTGATGGTTCGCTCGCGGTGGAGCGATCTGGTCAGAAGGAAATACCCGGCTACTCTCAGCGGCGCGAGGCTCTGAAGAAGGCCAAAGACGCCGAGGACTGAAGCGTGGACATCGTCTCTCGCAACCGAATGATGGTCTTCACCGGGGGCGCCAACGAGCCCCTGGCTGAGGAGGTGGCCGAGGTCCTCGGCATCCAGCTCGGGGGCATCGATCGCTCGCAGTTCGCAAACGGCGAGATCTACGTTCGGCCCCTCGAAAGCGTGAGGGGAGCAGACTGCTTCGTGATTCAGAGCCACAGCAGGCCGATCAATGACAACCTCATGGAGCAGTTGATAATGATCGACGCGCTGAAGAGGGCGTCGGCGAGATCGATCACCGCGGTGATGCCCATGTTCGGGTACTCCCGCCAGGACAAGAAGGTGATGCCCCGGGAGCCGATCTCAGCCCGGCTGGTCGCCGACCTCCTGGTAAAAGCAGGCGCCGACCGTCTCGTGTCGGTCGACCTGCACACAGGCCAGCTTCAGGGCTTCATCTCCAAGCCGTTCGACTCGCTCACCGCCCTCCCGATCATCACCGACTACCTCACGGGGAAGTTCGAGGGCAAGACGACCGTCTTGTCACCGGACGCCGGCGGCGTGAAGCGTGCCGAGCGCTACGCCAAGCATCTGGATGCGTCGGTCGCCTTCATCTACAAGCGGCGGGACCCGAAAGAGCACAACATGTCGGCGGCGCTCTCCATGGCCGGGAAAGTGACCGACAGGCATGTAGTCATCGTCGACGACATGATCGACACGGCAGGAACCGTCTGCAACGCCGCTGAAATGGTGCGCGACTACGGCGCCAAAAGCGTTCGAATCGCAGCCACGCACGGGATCTTCTCCGAGCCCGCCCTGGACCTGATCAAGAACGCACCGCTCGACGAGGTGATCGTCACCAACACGCTTCCCGTGAGCGAGGACATCCAGAACCTCGACAACGTGGTCGTTCTGTCGATCGCGCCAATCCTCGCAGAGACGCTTCAGGCCATCTTCATGGACTCGTCCGTATCGGAGATCTTCCTCGGCGAGAACGCCTGATCACGACCACTGATATCGGTTCAGGCCTTCCTACACTCACCGGCCGGTGAGCTCTCGACACCAAGAACCGGTCGACTCGGCGCAGTCGCGGCTGCGGTTTCTCGTACTTGTCCTGATACTCGTCCTCGTCGGAGGAGTCGTGTTGCTTCGGCGTTCCGAGAGCCCCAGTGGCCCCGATGGGACTACACCCGTCGCCGGGGGCTCCACGACTTCGACGACCGACGATGGCACGGTTGACCCGCCGGGTCCGGTCTCGACGACGTCGACCAATCCCGGGGGAACCACCACGACACTTCCTCCGCTTCAGCGCGTCAGCCTCGAGTTGGTCTTCGATGGATTCCGACAGCCCACCGTTCTCACCGCGCCCGCGGGTGACGATCGGTTGTTCGTTGCTCAGCGGGTCGGGGTGATCCGCATCCTCGACGCCAATAGGGAGATGCTCGACCCGGCCTTCTTGGACATCACCGATCGGGTCCGGGCAGGCGGCATCGAGCAGGGGTTGCTCGGTCTTGCCTTCCATCCCAACTTCGCGGACAACGGGAGACTCTTCGTCTACTACACCGACACCGGAGGTCGCCGCCAGCTGTCCGAGTTCGGGATGACGGTGGACCCAAACCGGGCCGATCCGGGATCCGAGAGAGTCCTGTTCGAGCTCGAGCAACCCCCGGATGCCACGGACATCAGGCATTACGGGGGCAACGTCGCATTCGGCCCGGACGGGTATCTCTGGGTCTCCTTGGGCGACGGCGCCGATTCCAGACGGCAGGGCCAGGATCGGTCCACCCTCTTCGGCACGGTTGTCAGGATCGATGTCGACAACGGGGATCCTTACGCGATCCCGCCGACGAACCCGTTCAGGGACGATTCCGGCGCCGACGAGGTCTGGGCGTACGGGCTGCGAAACCCATGGAGGTTTGCTATCGACCCGGTCGATCGGATGATCTACATCGCCGATGTGGGCCACTCCGACCAGGAGGAGGTAACCGTGCTCTCGATAGATGAGGGTGGCGCCAACCTCGGGTGGTCCGACATGGAGGGGACGCGTTGTTTCCACAAGAGCAACTGCAATGCCGCGGACTACACGTCACCAGCTCTCACCTACGGCCATGACGAGGGGCTATCGATCACGGGAGGCTTCGTCTACCGGGGAAGCGAGATCCCCGAGCTTCATGGAACGTACTTCTACGCCGATTGGGTGTTCGGGTTCATCCGCTCCTTCGAGTACGTCGACGGCAAGGTGACCAACGAGCGTGACTGGGGCGTCGAGTTGGGTTGGATCGATGCAGAAGGGGCGTCGCGCGGCTCTCCGAACAGCTTTGGGTTGGACGGGCACGGCGAGTTGTACATCGTGACCCACCAGGGTGCGGTGTATCGCCTCACCGCCCACCGATGAACGGGGGGCGCCGGGCGACGGCCTGAAGAGGGGTACGATCGCTTCATGAAAGTGCGCATAGGAATCCTCGAGACAGACAAGGTCGTCGAACTCGAGGTCGAGGACGCCAAGTCGTTCAAGAAGGAGATCGAGAGAGCGGTCCGCGACGGAGACCTGGCCTGGTTCACCGATTCGAAAGGACGCACGGTTGGCATCCCGGCCCGGAACGTGGCGTTCATCGAGCTCGAGGACGCTGACGCGGCCCAGCAGGTCGGATTCGCTCCGGCAGTCTGACCCGGCTCTGCCGTCCTTGGTGACCGCGGCCGTCCGAGGCACGCAAAAGCGACGCCCACGGGGCGCCGCTTCGCAATCGAATTGAGTCTTGTCAGACCGCCCGGCGCCGCCGTTCGGCCAGCCAACGCTTGCGAAAGCGCCTGCGGTCATCCTCGGCGTATCCGCCCCAGACTCCTGACTCCTGATTCGTCTCCAGCGCGTACTGG
>JBFFIL010000218.1:0-3189 GCA_041556535.1 Acidimicrobiia bacterium
ACCCGGTACCCGTTGTTCTCGAGGATTATGTCGACGAGGTTCTTGCCGATGTCATGGACGTCTCCGCTGACGGTGGCGAGAACGACCGATCCCCTGGTCGCCGTCTCGGCCTTCTCCATCTTCGGCTCGAGAAAACCGACCGCCTTCTTCATCGTCTCGGCGGACTTGAGCACGAACGGAAGCTGCATCACACCTGAGGCAAAGAGGTCGCCAACGACCTTCATGCCTTCGAGAAGGTGGTCGTTGACGATGTCGAGAGGCTTGGCCCCATCGGCCAGGGCTATCTCCAGATCTGAAACGATGTTCTTCTGGTCACCGTCGACGATCCTCTTCGCAAGACGGCGACCAACGTCGAGGCCCTCGTACTGATCGACAGTCTCGTCTACGGCAGCCACGCCTTCGAAGAGCTCGAGGATCCTCTCCAGCGGGTCATACCCGTCCTTCCTACGGTCGTAGATCAGGTCGAGACAAGCCTCCAACTGCTCGGGGGGGATCTTGGACAACGGCTCGATCCTCCCGGCATGGACGATGGCGGCGTCCAAGCCGGCTTCAACCGCCTCGTGAAGGAAGACGGAGTTGAGAACCCTCCTCGCAGCCGGCTTCAGACCGAAGGAGATGTTGGACACGCCCAGGACGGTGCGCACGCCGGGCATCTCGGCCTTGATCCGCCGAATGGCTTCCAGGGTCTCGATCGCGTCGCGGCGGAGATCGTCGTCGCCGGTCGAGAGGGGGAACGTCAGGGCATCGAATATGAGGTCACTCGACTGCATTCCGTAGCGGTCGACAGCGAGGTCGTGAAGTCGATGGGCGACACTCATCTTCCAGTCCAATGATCTCGCCTGGCCCTCCTCGTCGATGAGCAAGCAGATCACCGCTGCGCCGTGCTTGTTTGCCAACTCGAACACGCGGTCGGCGCGGGACCCTTCGCCGTCGCCATCCTCGAGGTTTGCCGAATTGAGAATGCTCCTGCCCCCTAGGCGCTCGAGTCCGGCCTCCATGACCTCGGGCTCGGTCGAGTCCAGCACCACAGGAACAGCCACGTCCGTGGCGAATGAGGCTGCGAGCCTGCTCATGTCTTCCACGCCGTCGCGCCCCACGTAGTCGACGCACAGGTCGACCATGTGGGCTCCTTCCTGGATCTGGGCCTGGCCAATCGAGACACAGCTTTCGATGTCGTCGGCCAGCAAGGCCTCTCTGAAGGCCTTGGATCCGTTGGTGTTTGCCCGCTCGCCGATCATCAGGAAAGAGGTGTCCTGGTCGAACGCGACCTGGCTGTAGATGGAGGACGCCGCCGGGATCATGCTCGGTGATCTCGGCTTGGGCTGCTCACCCCGCACACGCTCCACCACCTCGGCAAGATGCTCCGGCGTCGTCCCACAGCAGCCGCCTATAACACCCACTCCCAGCTCGGTCGTGAAGTCGTGAAGATGGGTGGCGAGGTCGTCGGGGCTCAGGTCGTAGACCATCTCACCCTCCACCACCTGGGGCAGCCCCGCGTTGGGGATGGCCGAGATCGGCACGCGCGAGTACCGGCTCAGGTGCCTCAGCGGCTCCCACATCTCCGCCGGCCCTGTGGCGCAGTTGAGCCCGAGGACATCGGGGCGCAACGAGGCCATCGAGGTCAGGGCTGCACCAATCTCGGTCCCCGGCAACATGCGACCGGTCAATTCGATGGTCACCTGGGTCTGGAGCGGGAGATCTATCCCGGCCGTCGCCATTGCTCTTCGTGCCCCCTCGATGGCCGCCTTCAGCCCCAAGAGGTCGAACTGGGTCTCGATGACCAGGAGGTCCGCGCCACCATCGATTAGACCCGCAGCCTCTACCTCGTAGGCGGCCGCCAACTCTCGATAGCCGACTTGGCCCAGAGTCGCGAACTTGGTGCCGGGTCCCATTGACCCTGCGACGAAACGGGGTCGGCCATCGCTCTCGATGTACTCGTCGACGACCCCCCGTGCGATCGCGGCGCCCGCGGCGGCTATCTCGTATGCCCTGTCCTCGAGGCCGTACTCGGCCAACGGGATCGCGAACGCGCCGAAGGTGTTGGTCTCGACCACGTCCACCCCGACGTCGAGAAAGGAGCGGTGTAGGTCTCGAATCACGTCGGGCCGGGTGACGCTCAGAATGTCGGTACAGCCCTCATGGTCGGGACCGCCGAAGTCGTCGATGGTAAGACCGACGGTCTGGAGGTTGGTGCCGGTGGCACCGTCGAATATCACGAGCCCCGAGGCGACAGCGTCGAGATAAGCCGTCACGAGAGGCGCCTACATCGGTATGGGTCAGCTTGTCCGCTCATGGTCTCTTCCTTGTCTCTCACGAAACGCTTCAGAGCACCATGAGCCTCAGCTCAAGGCCACTCATCGATCCAGGCATTGGCACCGTGCACAAGCCGGTTGCCGCGGCATCATCGGGCCTGTCCCTCAGCCGCTCTAGATGAGCGTTTCTCACCGACAAGACTATCCGGGGAATGGTCCTACGGGCAAGGCTTGGCCGATCGAATCCCCTCAGACAGGAGGCTCCACGAACACGACCGGTATCTCCCGGTCGGTGCGTCTCTGATACTCCTCATAGCCGCCATAGGCCTCGACGATCTTCGGCCACCACTCGTCGCGCTCCACGGGGCTGGCAGTGCGAGCCAGCATCCTGCGACGTCGTCTCATCGGGAGCCGCACGCTGACAATGGGATCGGCGTCGAGGTTGAGATACCACTCCGGATGGCGATACCTGCCCCCGTAGGAGGCGACCAGGACGATTCGGTCCCCTGCGGAGAGAAACAGCAGCGGAACCGTGTGCTTGCGACCGGTGGCACGGCCAGTCGTCGTGAGCAACAACATGTCGTTGTCCACGAGACGCTTACCCACCAGGCCGCCCGTGGCCCGGAACACCACAGTGTGGAAGGTCGACCACCGTTTGACGGCCGAGTCTCTCACGAGCCGAGCCGGTCGCGCACCACCTCGCGGAGCATGTCGAGGCGCATCGCCCCGTTCTCGAGAACCACAGCGTGAAACTGGCGGAGGTCGAAATCCGGGCCCAGGCGATCTCTGGTCTCCCGGCGGATGGAGAGGATCTCCCGCTCCCCCAGTTTGTATGCGATCGCCTGGCCGGGCCAGCCGAGGTAGCGCAGGACCTCGGCCTCCGCCTGCGCCGCCGTGCGAAATCCGTAGACCTCCATGAACTCGACGGCGTCCTCGA
>JBFFIL010000219.1:0-3171 GCA_041556535.1 Acidimicrobiia bacterium
CTGGTTCGGCAAGGCGTTACCGGGATCAGCGCCGGAAGTCACGCGAGCGTCGAAAGCCTCGACGCCGCTCGGGAGGTGCTGGGGGCGGTCGGCTCGGTCCGGATCATGGACGAGTCGCTTCTCGACGCGGTGACAGCGGTATCGGGGACCGGCCCCGCCTACGTGTTCCTCCTGGCGGAGGCACTGACGGAAGCAGCGATGCGAGAGGGCCTGCCTCGTGACATCGCGGAGAGGTTCGTGCATGAGACGATCAGGGGGGCAGGACATCTCCTCACCGACACCGAGAGGACTCCGGCCCAATTGCGCTACGACGTCACCTCACCGGGTGGAACGACCGCTGCGGCCGTTCACGTTCTCGAAGAACGCGGGTTTCGGGCGCTGGTCGAAGACGCGGTGAGAGCGGCTGCCATCAGAGCGAGGGAGCTGGGCGGCTCCTGAGCATCTTCTCGAAGCTCACCGTATCGCTGACCAACGCAGGGCCGGTCGAGAAGCTGGTGACCCGGACACGGCCGGGACGCGCCCTGGCAGGGCGATTCGTGGCCGGCGACACCCTGGACGAGGCAGTCCTGGTTGCGCGCACCCTGAATGAGGAGGGCTTCCTCGTCTCGCTCGACCTGCTCGGGGAAGAGGTCCGGGACGCGGACTCCGTGTCCAAAGCCACGGACGAGTACGTGGAGTGCCTGGACCGGATCGAGTCCGAGACCCTGGACGCCAACATCTCGATAAAGCCGACACAGCTCGGCCTCGCGATCGACGAGGCCCTGGCAAGGGGAGCGATCGACCGGCTGGCTCGGCGCGCCGCCGAAGCGGGCACGACCGTCACGATCGACATGGAGGACTCGCGCTACACCGATGCCACCGTTCGTCTATACGAGAAGGCCCAGTCGGAGCACGGGAACCTGGGGATTGCCCTCCAGGCCTACATGCGGCGAACTCCGGAAGACCTTCGCCGGCTGATACCTCTTGGAGGCCACATCAGGCTGTGCAAAGGCGCCTATGTGGAGAGCGAGGACGTGGCAATCACCTCGAAGCCTGGTGTCGACGCCGCCTTTGCCGATCAGTTGGGCACGCTGATGGCTGCGGGCGAGACGAGACCCGCCATCGCCACTCATGACCATGTGCTGATCGATCGAACGAGGACGCTCGGCCAAAGCCGCCAAGAGCCTTTCGAGTTCCAGATGCTCTACGGGGTGCGAAAGGAGATGCAGGCCGAGCTCGCCGGCGATGGCTTCCCTCTACGCGTCTATCTCCCGTTCGGGTCACAGTGGTACCCGTATCTGACCCGTCGGCTGGCAGAGCGCCCGGCCAACGCCTGGTTCCTGGCCCGGTCCGTCTTCGGACGCTAGATACCTGGTTCGGTGCCGGATGCGGGCCCTGCCCCTCTCGCACCCCACAGTGACGCAGAACTGACGCCGGCCCGTTCGAACCGGCGTCAGTCGTTTTCTGGGTGGGCACTTGCGTGCCCGTCCGGGAGGATGTTCAGGCAGCCCGCTCGAACTGGGGCTCGGGGTGGTTGTGGCCGACGATCCTCTCACCGAGAGTGATGAGACCGTGGCCAAAAGCATCCCGAATCGGGCTGGCGGAGGCTTTGGCCTCCTTGCGGGTACGAATGTCGGCAGCTTCTCTTCGAAGTGCCCGGGTCGTGCCCGCCGCCAACTCGGATCCCAGCCGCAGGCCCTGAACGTATCTTGATTGGGTTACGAGATCGTTAGGCATGTCTGGCTTCCTGTAGTGGTGTCTGGATGTATGAGTCGAGGAACGCAGTTGCGTCCGCGAGGGAATGTTCTCTGAGGTCGTAGGTCGAGCACTTCGCTCCGGCCTCGGTGTGGGAGAGATGGACTCTCACCAAACCGGCCGCACGCAGGATGCTGATGTGGTGGTGCACCGTGGACTTCGACAGCCCCAGCATCTCGGTGATCTCGTCGAGGCTCGTCTCGCCCTCCGACAGCCGGCGGAGGATCCGCAGCCGTCTCTCGTCGCTGAGCGCCTTGTAGGTCCTGACCAGCCACGAGGGCGGTGCCTCGGGGTCGGAGTGGACGAATTCGTCGGCGACTGCGTAGAAGACGAGAAGCGTCTCGCGGTGCTGGTCTATCAGCGAGAGAGGCTTGACGACAACGGACGGGACCAGGACGACCCGGGTGACTCCGAGGGGGATGTCGTAGTCGAGACCGTTGGTGACGTCCTCGATGACCGCCTTGGCGCTATCCCGTGTGGCGACGGCCTTCCTGGCAGCAGCGGCCCTGCCGATGGCCGCTCCGAACTCGACCTCCTGCTCGGCAAAGACCTCCTTGCGGAATCTTTGAACCGCTCCGGCGAACCGGGGAGCGAGCTCTTCGTCCGGGATCTCGAAGAGAACCTCGAGATGCTCCATGAACTCCGTCCCTTTCTCGTCCTCGATGAACTCCGTCCCTTTCCCGCCCTCGATGAGCATGGGAAGCACGCTCAGGTCGCCACCGGCGGCCTGCTCGATCAGTGAGACATCGTTGCTGTCGCTGACGTACCCGATGATCCAGCGCTTGAGCCGCCTCGGGTCGATACGGGCGAGCCACCCGTAGGTGCTGTCGGGATCGTGGGGATGGGGCGCAGCCGACACCAGGCCGGAAATCGCAAGCCAGGTGTAGCAGTAGGGGCCTCCGAGATTCTTGATCTCGTCCTGGAGATCGGCGGGTGTGGCTTCGATGATCTTCTTCTTCCACGCCGGGCCGAGATCGAAGTTGGTGGCTTCCTCTTTCGGGTTGAAGGTGACCCACATCGTCAGGAGTGTCTCGTAG
Organism: Acidimicrobiia bacterium; assembly: GCA_041556535.1. GTDB lineage: Bacteria > Actinomycetota > Acidimicrobiia > Spongiisociales > ZC4RG35 > JAWWBL01. The sequence continues at coordinate 2,772 of JBFFIL010000219.1, forward strand.
GCGACGCTGCCGTCGACCTCGATCGGTATCTGACGGGGTGCGCTCGTGAGGTCTCGGACCCTCGTCTCCGGTGTTAGCAATTCGACCATGCTGTGATCCATATCTGCGATTCGATGACTGTCGAATGTCATTATGCGGAATCGAAGACAGTATGTCAAGCCGAAATTCGAGAAATATCGAATATCTTGTCGGGATTCGATGTGAACACCTCGAACGGCCTTTCTTTGAAGGGTCTTGGAACACGCATCGGGGGAGCGTGGCCCTCCTACACTCGCCCGCCATGGTGTCAACCGTCGGACGTGGGGCGGAAACCGATGGCATGAGCGGCAGGCCTATCGCTTCCCGGCTCCTCGAGGTCCTCGGGGTGGTGCTGGCGGTTGGGACCCTCGGACTCGGAGCC
>JBFFIL010000220.1:0-3171 GCA_041556535.1 Acidimicrobiia bacterium
CAGTCGAAGAACGCCATCGGCTCGGGCCAGGTATTCGGCAAGGGGCTCTTCGCAGAGGGGACTTTCACCGACTTCGAGTACGTCCCGGAGCAGGAGACAGACTTCATCTTCACCGCCGTCGCCGAGCAACTCGGGTTGGTCGGCGGGCTGTTGGTCCTGGCTGCGTTCGCCATCATCGCGTGGCGGCTCCTGGTAATAGCCGCCAACGCCAGGGACCGGTTCGGAGCCCTGATCTCTGCGGGTGTGGCCGCGATGTTGATCTTTCACGTGTTCGTGAACATCGGGATGACGATCGGCATCATGCCGGTCACCGGCCTACCTCTCCCGTTCCTCAGCCAAGGCGGATCCTTCTACCTGGCAATGACCCTCGCCCTGGGCATCGCCAACTCGGTGTGGCTGATGCGGACCCCCGTGCCCGGGCAAAACCAGCTGACCTGACTCGGGAATCGGGAGCGGCTCTTAGAGCCGGCGCACGAACTACCCTCGCCGTTCATGTATCGGCGGACGACCGACGGTTGGGTAGAGGTCATCTGCGGCCCGATGTTCAGCGGCAAGAGCGAGGAACTGATCCGCAGAGTCACACGCTCCAAGCTGGCGAGGATCCCGGTTCAGGTGTTCAAGCCTCAGTTGGACGACCGGTACGCCGATGACGAGGTGGTCTCCCACTCATCGATGAAAGTGGAGGCGACGCCGGTCGAAGATTCGCTTTCGCTGCTCAAGGCGATCAACCCCGAGACCGAGGTCATCGGAATCGACGAGGGCCAGTTTTTCGATGAGGGCTTGGTGGACATCGTCGACAACCTCGCCGCGACCGGCAAGCAGGTGATTGTGGCTGGGCTCGACACCGACTATCTCCGCCGCCCGTTCGAGCCGATTCCGGCCCTCAGTGACCGAGCCGAGTACGTCACCAAGATGCTCGCCGTCTGTCACAAGTGCGGTGGCCCGGCGCTGTACACACAGCGCATCGTCCGATCCGACGACCTCGTGATGCTTGGCGCGCAGGATGCCTACGAAGCGAGATGCCGGATGTGCTACGACCCGAGCGAGGCAGAGCAGCCCGAGTTGGGTCTGGAGGGTTAGACCGCTCGACTCACCGAGGTGTAGCTCAGCCGTGGGCGTCTGGTAACCTGACTGCAGTCCGCTGACCGCGGCGTTTCCACCCTTTCGGAGCGTCATCGCCGATGGCAACCACGATCCTCGAGTCGCACAGAGCGACCACATCCAAGGTGAATCACCCATTTCCATCCGGAAAAGGGTTGTCGCGGCACCGGCTGACTGATCCTTTCACGGCCCCTGCGCCCGCCAGGCATAGGGCGGCTCGGGCCTCCAACGCACCTACTTCCCAGAGGAGTGAGAACCAATGGCTCTGTTTCGCAAGAAGGGCCCTGAAATCGTCCGAAAGTCGTCAGAGGGGACTGTTGAGGAGCGCAAGACCCTTCGAGTAAGAGGCGAAAAGGTAGAAGTCAAGAGGGTCGAGGGCCCGTCGACCCGACGCAAGTCGAAGCAGGACCAAAGGGCCAAGAGCCGCTCCCGCGGTGACAAGTCACGCGGTCTCGACACCTCCCGTACCCGCACCCGGCGCCCGGTCGATGACGAGATAATCGTCACACCCGAGAGCGCCCGGAAGCAGATGCTCGTCAGCGTCAACGGTGGCCAGACACAGATCGTCATACTCGAGGGGCCCGTTCTCGTCGAGCACTACGTAGCCCGGAGCGACACTGGCTCTGTCGCCGGGAACATCTACCTGGCTGTGACTCGAAACGTCCTTCCCGGAATGGAGGCTGCGTTCCTCGACTTCGGCGCGTCCAAGAACGGTGTGTTGTACGCCTCCGACGTCCCTGCACCAGGGTCGGGCAACGGGAGGTCCAACAGGCGCATCGAACAGGTCCTTCAGGAGGGCGACGATGTTCTAGTACAGGTGACGAAGGACGCGATGGGCGCCAAAGGAGCGAGGCTCACAGGGATCCCCTCGCTGCCGGGCCGTTACCTGGTCCTCGTGCCCGACTCTGACAGCGTGGGCATCTCTCGCCGCCTGCCCGACGCGGACAGATCCCGGCTGCGCGAGGTCATCAACAAGGTGAGGCCGCCCGGCTTCGGGGTCATCGTGCGGACCGCGGCCCAGCACGCGACCGCCGAGGAGCTCGCTGCCGACATCTCTCGTCTGAACAAGGAGTGGGATCGCATCCAGGAGCAGGCCAAGGAAGCGAAAGCTCCCCTCCTGATACACGAAGAGCCCGAGCTGCTGATAAAGGTGATCCGCGAGCACTTCACGGCCGACTTTCGCAAGCTCCTGATCGACGATCGTGGTGCGCACCAGACCGTTGTCGACTATCTCCAATCGACGGCTCCGGACCTGGTGTCGAAAGCGCATCTGTACGAGGACCCGATCGGACTGTTCGAGCGGTATCACGTCGAGGATCAGCTCAAGAAGGCCCTCGATCGCAAGGTCTACCTCCCCTCCGGGGGCCACCTCGTGATCGACCGCACGGAGGCCTTGACCGTCATCGACGTCAATACCGGCAAGTTCGTCGGTTCGAACAAGCTCGAAGACACCGTGCTGCACAACAACCTGGAGGCAGCCGAGGAGATCGGACGTCAGCTGCGACTTCGCGACATCGGGGGAATCATCGTCATCGACTTCATCGACATGGAGTCCACCTCGAATCAGCAGAAGGTGTTGCGAAGGCTCAAAGAGACCCTGGCCAAGGACAAGACCCGCACGCAGGTGTTCGATGTCTCACACCTCGGCTTGGTCGAGATGACGAGAAAGAACGTGTCGGCGGGCCTGCTCGAGCAGTTCTCGACGAGATGCGAGCATTGTGCCGGCCGGGGCGTGATCCTCGACGACTCGTTCCACCAGCAGGCGACAGCGGTTGAGGCGGCTGCTGCGGAAGTAGAGGCGTAGCCTGCTGTTGGCTCAGGCCACGGCGGCCGGTAACATCTAGGCCGACCCCCCTTCCCGAGAGGTTCACCATGTACGCCATAATTCGTGCCGGCGGCAAGCAGGCCAAGGTCTCCTCTGGTGACGTCATCGACATCGAGCGCGTGAAGAGCGACAAACAGGAATTGACGTTCTCCCCGCTGCTCGTCGTCGACGACAAGGGAAACGCCGTCTCGGACAGGGAGACGCTCGCCAAGGCGAGTGTCACCGCCAAAGTGCTCGGCGAGGCG
>JBFFIL010000221.1:0-3150 GCA_041556535.1 Acidimicrobiia bacterium
CGAAGCGGACGTCATCGAAAATGTAGAACTCGCACTCGGGGCCCCAATAGGACGTGTCAGCGACGCCGGTCCCCAACAGGTAGTCCTCGGCCTTCTTCGCGACGAACCTCGGGTCCTTCTCGTAAGGCAGTCCCGTGATGGGGTCGTTGACGAAGCAGTAGAGGATCAGGGTCTTCCGGGCCCGGAACATGTCGTCCACCGCCGTGCTCGGGTCCGGGATCAGGATCATGTCGGACTCCTGGATGTCCTGGAAACCGCGAATCGATGACCCGTCGAATCCGAACCCGGCCTGGAGCGATGCATCAGTCAGCTCCCGGGCGGGAACGGTGAAGTGCTGGACCTGGCCCGGCAGATCGCAGAATCGAAGGTCGATGAACTCATAACCCTCGTCGCTTACGAGGGACAAGACGTCGGCAGCCGTCTTCGTCACGATGACTCCTCTCGGTTGCTTACCATTCGTGGACAGCGACTTTGTAGGGGTCCTCGATTGCCTTTCCGTTGCTGAAGTGTGAATGCTGTGTTTCGCGCTCTCCACAGACCCGACAGGTGGCGACCGCGGACGCGGGAGTGACTACCGTCGCCGAACGTCATGCCAGCCACCATCGTCTTGGGTGCCCAGTGGGGCGATGAGGGCAAGGGGAGGGTCGTCGACTACTTCGCCGAGAACGCCTCCTACGTGGTTCGCTTCCAGGGCGGGAACAACGCAGGGCACACAATCGTCGTCGGCGAGCAGCGTCTGGCCCTGTCCCTCATCCCATCGGGGATCCTCTACCCCGACTGCACGCCAGTGATCGCGTCCGGCACCGTCATCGACCCCGCTGTGCTTCTCACCGAGATGGAGATGGCCGCGGAAAAGGACCTCGACCCGTCCAGGGTGAGGCTGTCCGGCAACGCCCACTTGATCATGCCGTATCACCGCAAGCTCGACGCCGCGATCGAGCGCTATCTGGGGAACAATCAGATCGGCACGACGAAGAAGGGCATCGGGCCCGCCTACACCGACAAGTATTCGCGGTTTGGGGTCCGGGTCCAGGATCTCTTCGACCCGAAGATCTTCCGCGAGAAGGTCGAGGCTGCCCTCGTGGACAAGAACAGAATCCTCCCGCGCGTCTACAACACGCTCCCCATGGACCCGGGCGAGATAGTCGACGAATACCTCGGATACGCCGAGATGCTCCGGCCCCACGTCACCGACACGTCTCTGCTCCTCTGGACCGCACTCCAGGCCGGCAAGGAGGTCCTCTTCGAGGGAGCCCAGGGAACCCTGCTCGACATCGACCATGGCACCTACCCTTTCGTGACGTCCTCCAACCCGACTGCCGGAGGGGCGGTGGTCGGATCGGGCATCGGTCCCAGAGCGATCGACGAGGTGGTCGGGGTGGCCAAGGCGTACATATCGCGTGTTGGAACCGGCCCCTTCCCAACGGAGCTTCACGACGAGGTCGGTCACAGGATGATCGAGCTCGGCGGCGAGTACGGCACGGTCACCGGGCGCCGTCGCAGGTGTGGCTGGCTCGACATGCTCGCTTTGCGATACGCCGTGCGGATCAACTCGATCAGCCGGCTCTTCCTGACCAAGCTCGACATCCTCTCGGCGTTCGAGACCATCAAGGTGGCGACCGCATACACCTCAGACGGAGACGTATACGAAGAGTTCCCGGACCAGCAGTCGGTCCTCTATCACTGCTCGGCGAGATACGAGGAGCTCGACGGGTGGCAGGAGGACATCACCGGCATCCGTGAGTACCGCGACCTGCCAAAGGAAGCCCGCGCCTACATCGAGTACATCCAGGAGTCGGCGGGGGTCCCGGTCGGCTGGGTGTCGGTGGGCCCGGAGCGCTCCCAGTTGATCACCGTCTCATGAGGGTCCTGCTCGTCGGATCGGGCGGGCGCGAACACGCCATCGGTTGGAAGCTGGCCCAGTCCCCCCGCGTGGAAGAGCTGCTGTCGCTCCCGGGGAACCCCGGTCTCGCCGAGTTGGGGCCGCTGATCGAGGGTGTCGGTTCGACCGACGCTGGGGCGATCGCCGCCTTGTCGAGGATCCACGAGGTCGATCTCGTGGTCGTCGGTCCGGAGGCACCATTGGCTTCTGGTGTGTCCGATGCAGTCTCGGCTCTGGGGATCCCCGTGTTCGGCCCCACCCGGGCTGCAGCGAGGCTCGAGTCGTCGAAGAGCTTCGCCAAGGACGTGATGGAGCGGGCCGGGGTGCCTACCGGGAGGTCGTGGGCGTTCACGGGGCCCGGGCCGGCCAAGATGCACCTCGACTCTCTCGAAGGCCCCTTCGTGGTCAAGGCGGACGGTCTGGCCGCGGGAAAGGGCGTTCTGGTCACCGACCAGCGTGATGAGGCGATGGTCTGGATCGACTATTGCTTCGAAGGCGCGTTCGGCGAGGCAGGGTCGCAGGTCCTCATCGAGGAGTATCTCGACGGCCCTGAGATCAGCGTGTTCGCCGTGTGCGGCGAAAGCGGGGCCGTGCCACTCGAGCCGGCGCGTGACTACAAGAGGCTGATGGACGGAGACCGGGGCCCCAACACCGGGGGCATGGGTGCCTACTCACCCGTGGAAGATCTTCCCGGCGGGCTCGTCGGCCGCGTGATGGCGGAAGTGATCGACCCCACCCTCGCCAGGATGGAGGCTGAGGGCACCCCTTTCACCGGCTTTCTCTACGCCGGGATGGTCCTGACCGACGAGGGTCCCAAGGTCCTGGAATTCAATGTAAGGCTGGGTGATCCCGAGTGCCAGGCGATCCTGCCCCGGATGGAGTCGGACCTGCTGGCGGTGCTCGAAGGGGCCCAGCCCCGGTGGTCCGACACCGCCACGGTCAATGTGGTGCTCGCCGCCGAGGGCTATCCGACCGATCCGAAGAAGGGCGCGGTGATCGAGGGGGTCGAAAGCCTCCCTGAAGACGTGCTCGTGTTTCATGCCGGGACCACAAGCGAGGACGGGAAGCTGACCGTTGACGGGGGGAGGGTGCTCAACCTGGTCGGGACCGGATCGACGGTGGGCGAAGCGAGGGAGCTGGCCTATGAGGCGGCGGAGGCCGTCGCGTGGCCCGGTGCCCAATTCAGGACAGACATCGCGTCGTGATTACGGTCATCCGACAATGAGCCACAAGGTCGCCATCGTCATGGGCTCGGGCTCCGACCGTCC
>JBFFIL010000222.1:0-3141 GCA_041556535.1 Acidimicrobiia bacterium
GATTGCAGCGGTCGGGCAGATCTGGGCACACATCTCACATGCGGTGCACACAGAAGGCTCGATCGTTACGTTGCCAACGTCGGCGCTCTCGAAGTCGAGTGAGATGGCTGCGTCCGAGTCCGCCACCAGGCCAAGTCCCCGACGGGTGGCATCCGGGCCGAGAAGGCCTCGAGCCCCTGAAGCCGTGATCCGCTCTCCCAGGGCCGCTCGCGCCAGATCGAAGTCCCGAACCGTGGCCCGGAGACGCTCGTCGTTGCCGAGGCCGCAACCGCCCGAGTCGCACGAGACGGCGTCTACGCGGGACGTCCCCATGAGAAGCGGCGCCAGCATCCAGCCGACAGTGAGCATCCCGGTGCACGGCACCTCCACCTGGTGCCAACCGCCCTCACCTTCCACGCGGGAATCGCGGCACCGATAGCGAATACCGATAGGCGGCCCCGATAGGCCGATGACAGCGAGCAGCTCGGCTTCGACCGCCTCCGGGGCCACGACTGGATTGGCGATTGCGCCGGTCGGGCAGGCCGTCACGCAGATTCCACACGCTATGCACGCTGTGATGTCGTGAGCCACCGCTCCGCCGCTCCATTCCAGGGCCCCCACCGGGCACTGCGCCACACATGCCTTGCACCCATCCGCAGCCGCACAGTCGGCAGGGTGGATCATCGGGGCGCCCACGTACATCGGGGTCCCGAGCCCGAGAAAGCCTCTCCGTGTGCTCCGATCTGCAGGAAGGAGCTTGACCTGGTCTGGGGCCGCCCCGGGGAACTCTGAGATGCGTGCAATGACACCCTCGAGCGCCAACTCGGCGCCATGCGAGTCGGGCAGAGAGTCGAGATCTATGACACCCACCCCGAGTGGATCAAATCCCAGTCGCCTCGCTGCGGACTGGAGCGCTCCGAGGTTGACGTCCCGTCGGTGGATCATGAAGACCAGGAGGTCCTCGCCCTCGGGCACGAATCGGGCGACCTGGTTCGGGTCGTCGCAGAGGCCGGCGAGCTCGATCACTCCGTGCGCCGTCCCAGGTGGCGCCTCGCCAGGGTATGCGGCGTCGCTGCAGGCGAAGACGGCGGTCACGACACCTCCACCGTGTCACCTGTCAACAAGGCCAGCAGTTGTCGCTCCTGTGACAGGAAAGACGATGTGGCCACGCCCAGAGCGGTGTACGCGGGGTGGCGTTCCCTGCTTCCAACGGCCTCCGTGAATCGAGGCACCCAGCTCAGTAGGTGCTCACTCAGGAACTCGAATTGGTTCGCAATGACCTGGCGGACGGGCTTGCCCGCCTCGTGAAGGTCACCCTGGCGGCGCGCCAGCGCGGCCATCACTCCCAACTCGGCGCTCACATGGTCGATCATGTCGGCTGCGTCGGCGTCGACTGCAAGGCCGTAGCGGAGAATCGCCCTCTTGAGGTCGGACATGAGAACGGCAACTTCGCCGGTTCGCGGATCTGTGCGATAGGCCGACTCGTGTGGAGGACAGGCGGCTCCGGCGACACCCGCTTCGAAGAGTGCCACATATGCCGCCGAGATCTCGTCGGGGTCGGCCCTCGCGAACTCGGCGGCGGCCATCGCCAGGTCGGGCGCAAATGCGAAGTCGAAGACACCGAGCTCCTCCAAGACGCCCATCACGCCGTCTGCAGCGGTAATCAGTTCGGTGTCGGGGTGGGCAAAACCGGCTCCGGCGAAGCGGTAGACGCCTTGCCGGAGCCGAGACAGCCGATCGGGTGTCACTCGTCCTTGCCCTTGGCGACCTCGTAATAGACGGCCGAAGAGAAGGCGAGGATTACGCCGATGACGAAGATGAGGGGTGACCACTCCAGACGCGGGTCCGCGCACGCTACGGCGTCGTTACACCAAGGCGCGGCTCCAAACAGGTACGAGTACGCCATCAACGCAAGGCCGATGACAATCATGGCAAGACTCACGATGCCGCGGCGGGTCATGCCGGCACCTCCTCTCTCTCGGGTTCCGACTCGATACCGATGATCGGGAACACCTTCATGAAAAGCCCGATCAGCAGCGCGCCCAGCGAGAACAGCCCGATCGCCATGGCGAGCTCCACCCAAGTCGGGAAGTAGCTGCCGGCCCCATAGGGGAGGAGCTGCCCGTGCGTCTGGGACGGCACAACGATCAGGTAGCGCTTACCCAGTGCGCCGATGTTGACGAGAACCCCGGCCGTCGCCAGCCAACCGACGCGCCACTGTCTGGTCATGGCCATCCACCCGGTCATTGCAAGCGGGACGACCAGGGCCGCGGACGACCCCCAGAAGAGCCAGGCATAGGTGCCGGTCAGCAGAGCCTCTGACATGGCCTGCTCGGCCACCGAAGGCTGATAGATCGTGGTGAGAACCTCCACGACGATGAAGTAGAGATAGACGAACAAGAGCAGCATCATGAACCGGCCCATCCAGGAGAAGGCCTTCTCGTCAATCCTGTGTCGGGAGTCGAGAACCCTCCTGATGATGGCCGCCATCACCAGAAGCACGCCGATCCCCGAGATGCCGGCCAGGACCACGAAAGCCGGGGCCTGAAGGGTGCCGAACCAGCCTGGTCTTCCCACCTGGAGCCCGAACACGAAGCCGAGCGACGAGTGGGCCACGATCAGCAGCGGAAGAATCGCCAGCGCCAGCCAGAAGGTGGTCCGTCGGTCGCGCTCTCGTTGCTCGTGTGTGTCCACGTAGCCGGCCGCCCAGAAGCGGAAGAAGCCGCGCAGCTTCGAGTCTCGTTTGGCGAGAACGGCCGCGTCGGGACGTGAGGTCACGTACAGGTATACGAGGCTCGCATACAGGTAGCCCGAGATCACGAGGCTGAACGTGCCAAAGAACGGCGACTGGGGCCGCGCATACCGGAACAGGTTGGCGATGCCTCTGAGCGGCTGACCCAAGTCCACGACGATCGCCGCCGCGCCGAGTATCAACGCAACAACCGTCAGCACCTCCGCCATTCGGGCAACACCCTTGAGGTAGTCGAGGTTGAACAGCCTGATCAACGCGGCAACCGTGATGCCGGCGAAGCTGACGCCGACGAAGTAGACGACCAGGGAGATATAGGTCCCCCAGGTCGCTCCCTGCATCGTGCCCAAATCACGCATCCCGGTGGCCACGAGGCCCTGACTGCTCTCGACCACCAGCCCCACGATGCCGAA
>JBFFIL010000223.1:0-3101 GCA_041556535.1 Acidimicrobiia bacterium
AAACCAAGTGCGAGTCCGTCCCTGGGGCGGACTCGCCGGTTTTTGAGGTTCACCAGCGAACCCGAGACCGATGTGAAGATGATTGCGATGAGCGATGTTCCCTGGGCCTCGTGCTGTTCTAGGCCCATCAACAGGACGCTCGAGGGGACGATCACCAATCCGCCCCCGATCCCGGCGATCCCGGCGAACAGCCCGGCTACGACGCCGATGGCGACGGCGATGCCCAGGAGCAACCCCTCATCGAAGTTCGACGCTCCGGGAAGCGGACTTGCGCCGGAGATCATTCGTATGGCCGCGACGAGGATGACTGCTCCGAAGACGATCGTCAGCGTCCTGGCGCTGAAGCGATGCATGAGAGACGTTCCTATTACAGAGCCCACGATCCCACCAACTCCGATGGTGATCCCGAGCTCGGGTGCCGACGCACCGGATGACAAGTACGAGACCGCGCCTGCCGAGCCCACGAAGACGATCGCCGCGAGAGACGTTGCATGGGCCCGGTGCCGATCGAGGCCGAGAAAAACGAGCAAAGGGACCATGATGATCCCCCCACCGACGCCCATGGTCCCGCCCAGCAGACCGGCCCCCAAGCCCACGAGGGCGAGCTTCCAGATCGGGAGAGGAGGGGTTTCGCTCACCTTCCGAGGATAGGCCGACTCGAAACCGCCCTGTCCACGGCGGCGCTCCCAGAGAGGGTGACTGATGTCATGTCTCTCCACGGAGCGGACTTCAGAGTGGGCCCGGCAGGATTTGAACCTGCAACCAACGGATTATGAGTCCGCTGCTCTGACCAGATTGAGCTACGGGCCCGAATTTCGATTCTCGACCGGGTGAGGCGACAGGCCACAAAACCGGTCTGAATCGGACAGCCTCGCAGGGTAATCGGCGTGGAGACCTGGACTGATCCCCAAAGTCGAGAGCGCGCATCGATGACGACTCCAAAACACACGTCGGGGCGTAACGCGTAGCCTCGCCGCCAGCCCGCGCAAGAAAGATGACCTTGTTGCGATCCACAGTCCGTGTCCTGGTGGCAGCACTCACGTTGGTCGTCGCGTCGGCTCACCCAGCGCCGCCGGCGCACGCAGGCACCGGAGGCGAGCCTGCACCTGACAGCGTCGGCCTGACATTCGACGATGGGCCCGACCCACGGTGGACACCTGTGATCCTTGACATCCTCGACGAGTACGAGGTGACAGCCACCTTCTTCGTCGTCGGCTGGAAGGTTCGCGAATACCCCGAACTCGCCAGAGAGATCGTGGAGCGAGGGCACTCGATCCAACTCCACGGTGACTTGCACAACAAGTTCTGGAATCTGAGCGACACGGGCATCGAACAGTCGCTGCTCAGCAATGCCAACGCGATATTCGACGCAACCGGTGTGTACGCCACGTGCTTCAGGCCCCCGTACGGGGCGACCAACAGCCGGGTGCGCGGTGTCGTCGAGGGCTTCGGCGTCGACCACGTGCTGTGGGACTTCGACACGCGGGACCATTCGATCCAGACCACCTCCGGGGTTCTTCGTCGCACCCTGACCGTGGAGGCCGGCCAGAACGTCGTCATGTATGACACCTGGGGATCGATCTGGCAGCACATCCTTCCCACCGTTCTGGAGGAGTTTCAGGCCCGCGGCTATCTATTCGACACCGTCTGCGAGAACCGATATCCGGTCCTGCCTCGGCTGCATTGGAAGCTCAGCGTCTTCGCATATTGACCGCAGCCGTCATCTCGGACCTCCTCGTGCCGAAGCTGCGGGGTCCCTACTTCCCGCCACCTGTCCGGCTGGTGACCGAGGGACGATCAGAGGGTCTTCAAGCGGTCAACGCACGAGGTCGAGTTCCTCGAGCGTCGGCGTGTAGGGGTTGTACTCCCCGATGCCCGCTCCCCAGGCGTTGATCGCGGACATCGTCCGCCGGTAAGAGGCAGAGTCCCTATCCGCAGGGTGGACCTCGTGCGTCCACCGCTGCACCTGGATGGGCACGACCTCCACTTCGGTGAAACGCCAGGTCCCGTCGTCGTTCCGGGCGGTGGCGACGGCTATGACCCCGTCACTCAACCTCGGGTCGAAGAACTGGCCGGATATGAAATTCCCGAGGCCGTGAAGGATGAACTCACCGCCGTGTCGCTCGACGGGGCCGACAACGTGTGAGTGGTGGGTGACGATCAGGTCGATATCGGGGGATCCGACCAAATCCCGGGCGAGTTCGACCTGAGCCGAGGGCGGGATCGTCGCGTACTCCACACAGCAGTGGATGCTCACCACCACCAGGTCCGCACCGGACGATCGTGCGCGAAAGGCCACCTTGCTCACTTCTCTGGGGTCAAGGAGCTGGACGAGCCAAGGGCTGCCTTCAGGCATCCGTAGGCCATTGAGCCAATAGGTGGCCGAGATGTGTGCAATCTGCACCCCTTCGACGTCGTACATGGTCGCTTGCCATCCGCGTTCGACCCGGTCCGCCGTGCCGGAGTGCCGAAGACCCGCTTCGGTGAGTACCTGGATGGTCCCTTCAACTCCGGCGACGCCCTGGTCGAAGGCGTGGTTCGATGCAGTCGAGCACCCGTCGTATCCGGCCGAGGCCAGACCCTCCGCAACCTCACGCGGGGAGTTGAACAGGGGGTAGCTGGAGAGATTCGAGCTCGTCGGTGACAGCGGGACCTCGAGATGACATAGAGCAAGGTCCGCAGAGGAGATGATGTGACTGACCGGATCGAACAATGCCGAGTAGTCGTAAGGGTCCCCTCGCCTCGCCGCCGACGCCGTCACGGTGAGATGAATGATGGTGTCGCCCGTGAAGAGAACGGTGATCTGATCGGTGGTCGGCTCCGGTCTCACCGCCTTGGGCACCCGATACCCACCTTCGGCCCCCTCCACCTTGGAGATCAGGGACACCGGCCGGAAGGCAGCCGTGGAGTCGATCGGCCCCGTCGTCGGCAGAGCACTCTCTCCCCCCGCTGATCCTCCCGCTTCGGCGGGTCCGGCCACGTTTGACACAACGAGAAGGATCAACCCGATTGACAACGACGCGAGGGACCTGCCCAACCTTCCTCCCAGCTCTGTTGGAAAACTACCCGTACAGACCCCAAAATCAGAAGACGGATCACAG
>JBFFIL010000224.1:0-3087 GCA_041556535.1 Acidimicrobiia bacterium
ATCCGAGGACTACGACATAGAGGCGGCGGCCATCGCGCTCTGAAGAGGCCACGAACGTCAGTTGGGCGTCGTCGGTGAATCCGGTCTTGACACCGATGGTTCCCTCGTAGTGGCCTAGAAGGACGTTCGTCGCCGTCCCACTGCGAGCTCTCCCGTCGGGAGCGGGCGGGAACGACATCGCCCTGGCCCGCACCGCGAACAGGAAATCGGGGTGAGACATGGCCACCAGGGTGAGCCCCAAGAGATCCTGAGCGGTCGAGTAGTGGTCAGGAGCATCGAGCCCGTGAGGATTGGCGAAACTCGTGCCCGACAGCCCCAGTTCGGCCGCTCGCTGATTCATCAGATCGACGAACTCGGATACCGAGCCGGAGATGTGCTCGGCGATTGCCGTAGCAGCGTCGTTTGCGGAGTGGATCAGCAGCGCCTTGAACAGGGCCTCCATGGTGACTTGCTCGCCCGCGACTAGCCCGATCTCCCTCTCGCCGGTGGCGGCGGCGTTGCTGGACACTGTGACCAGGTCGGCGAGGCTCGACTGCTCGAGGACCAGCAGCCCGGTCATGATCTTGGTGGTAGATGCGATCGCGCGCTCTTCCTGCGGCAGGAACGAGGCCAGGACCGTGTCGGTCCACTCGTCATACAGGAGCCAACTCGCTGCCGTCACGTCGGGCGGGCCCGGCAACGGGAAGCCGTCGTCCACCTTGATTGGGAAGGACAGCGGGGACGCCGAAGCCGGGGCCGATGCCAGGGCCAGCGACGCCGCCAGAGCCGCGGCCATGGCTTTGCGGCGGCTCATTTCGAGATCTGTTGTTTCAGTTGGGTCCCGAGAAGGGCGCGGTGAATGACCTGAACCGAGTCGGCGCACTCCGAAAGCATGGCCTGGGCCCTGGCCCGCGCCTCCGGGTTGGAGGCCTTCAGCAAAGGGGCTGCCAGTTGGTTCAAGAGGTCGGCTTCACGGTTGGCACCCAGCTTTATGGCCCGGAGGTGCCGGGGTTCCAGGCCGTACTCGATCAGTCGCGCCGCCTCGGCTGCGACGACCCGTGATTCGTGGGGGAACAGAGTGCTTCCCGGCAGCGGTTCGATGAGCCCGAGATCGATCAGTTCTCCAAGCTGGGAGTCGCTCAGCTTCGACCGCTTCAAGAGGTCGGCCCGATCGATGGGCTCCCTGGAATCTTGCAGGGCCGATGCCGTAGACGAGCGCGGGGCTTCGTCCTCTCCCCTCTCCCACAGAGTGAGCTTCGACTTGATGACCTTCAGCGGGAGAAAGTGATCGCGCTGTTGCCGGAGGATGAACTGGAGTCGCGACAAGTCCTCGGAGTCGAATTGCCGATAGCCGCTGGGTGACCGTTTGGGGTCGATCAGGCCCTGACTCTCCAGAAATCTCAGCTTGGACACGGAGACGTCCGGAAAATCGTCGCGAAGCAGGTTGATCACCTCCCCGATGCTGAGGATGGTTCTCTCAGGCATCCCCGTGGGCCACCACGAAGTGGAAGCGGCCGACGATCACCTCGTCGGCGGCTTTCAATCCGGTCTGGTCCACCCTCTCGCCGTTGACGTAGGTCCCGTTCGTCGAGCCACTGTCCTCGACCGTGAGGGTGTCGCCGCTGACCACGAACCGACAGTGATGGCGTGACACTGTCACGTCGTTGAGGAAGACGTCGCTTTCGGGGTGTCGTCCAACAGTGGTGTTACCCGGTCGCAGCAAGTAGGTCATGCCCGTCCGGGGGCCGCGTTCGACGACAATCGCGAAGCCGGTGAATCCCTCGATGTGGGAGGCCTCGTCCGTTGTGAGTGGATGCTCGGCTCGGTCTGGTATCGGGACGTACAGGATGGTCGGGTCGGTCTCGACCTCTACCTCAGGGTTCGGCGCCGGCGAGTCGCCGGCTCGGTCGTCCGTCATCGCGAACGAATCATAGGTACCGCCCGCAGCTGTGCCGGTGACCTACTCGGTGAGATTGCGGTAGCCGCCTGCGTCCAACAGGCCGGTCACGTCCAGATTCTCGTCGAGCTTCATCTCCACCAGCCAGCCGTCCTCGTACGGTCCCGAGTTGACCATCTCGGGAGACTCCGCGACCGAGACGTTGACGGCAGTCACCGTTCCGTTCGCGGGTGCGTACACCTCGCCTACCGACTTGGTGCTCTCTATCTCGGCCAGGAGGTCGTCCTTGGCGATTGCCGCCCCCGCTGTCGGAAGCTCGACGTAGACGACGTCACCCAATTGGTCCTGCGCGTAATCCGTGATCCCGACACGAATCGTCAGCTCACCTATCTGGCGAATCCACTCGTGCTCCGCTGTGTACAGAAGGTCGTCTGGAACCTGCATCAACTCTCCTCGGGTGCGGGGCGAGACTCTACAGCCGCGATGGCGCTTCTCGCATCGCCCACATACAGGATGGCGACCGCCAGGTATGCGACCAGGCCGAGCGTTCCCGAAAACCAGGCGAAGGGTTGGGTGATCGGGGTCAGGAAGTCGGCGGCCGCTAGATAGAACGACGGTATGGCGCCATAGAGGGCAAAGGTGGCGAACTTGCCCAGGTAGCGGACCGTGAGCACCCCCGCCCCGTTTCTCACCATGACAAGGGTCACAAGACCGACGAAGGCCTCGCGGGCAATGAGCGGATAGCCGATGATCTCGGGAACGACATCCGCAATCAGCCCACCAACGACAGCCGAGGCGATCATCAGCCGGTCGGCGACCGGGTCGAGGATTGTCCCCAGTCTCGACACCTGATCGAGACGTCGTGCCAGGTAGCCGTCGACCCAATCGGTCAGCCCGATCACGAACACGATCGCCGCAGCCATCGGGATGTCGTCTCTGCCGATGAGCACCCACCAGAAGACCGGAACCGTCGCGGCCCGGCCGAACGAGACGAGATTCGGGATCGTGAAGATGCGGTCGCTCGGCAGCTTGTCGCTCACCGGCGAGAGGGTAACGGTGGGTGATTACCCGACCGGGGTTACGTCGGCAATACCGCCGAGGCGTCCCTGTAGGCCGCCCAGAGAGGTGGAGTCGCCGAATGCCACGCGATCCGCCCGGTAAGCCTCGGAGATCTGGGTGGAATACAAGAGGATGTATGGAAGGTCGGAAGC
>JBFFIL010000225.1:0-3083 GCA_041556535.1 Acidimicrobiia bacterium
GCCAATCTCTCCGCGTAGAGCCCCCAACCTTCCGTGTAGGCGTAGACCAGCGAGTAGCGCCGGAAGGCGGGGATTCCGGGTGCCTCCGATGCCAGCGAGCGGTCGAAGTGGTGACCCGGCACGGCCTCGTGGAAATGTATCGACTCGTACTCGAATCGGTCCCGCTCCTCAGGTTTGTAGGTGTTCAAGAAGTACTGGCCATCGCGCGAGCCGTCGATTGGCGGTTGTGAGTAATAGGCGGGGGGCATCGCCGGCGCGGTCTCCGCCGGCACCGGGACGACGTCACACATCGTCTTCGGCAAGGCTCCGAACCAGTCACCCACGGCCTCCCAGGCGCGGTCAACCGCGGCTCGTGCGTGCTCGAGCATCTCCTCTTCCGAGGAGAAGTGGGCGTCTGGTGCCGAGTGCAGGGCATCGAACACCTCCTCCATGGTCTCCACGCCGAAAGCGCGACTACCGATCTCTACCCATTCGCCAGCGTTGATCCCGGTGGCCCACTCGCGGCCGATGTCGTGGATCTCCTGGGCTGTCTTGTCGAGTTGGGTGTACTTGTGGACCAAGTGTGCGTAGATCTCCTCGCCGCCTTCCAGCCACACCAGGCCGCACTTGTCGTCGGGTCTCGCTAGTGGCGCGATGTGCTCGACCAGCCCGTCCCGGTAGGACTGCATTGCCGGGCGAATCACCGTGCTCACCAGCTCGGTTGCCCTCTCCTTCCATGCAGTGGCGGCTTCCCCCTCGTCGGGTAGCCGGAGTCGGAGGAACGGGTCGGTGTCTAGTCCCGAGGAGACGTATCCGTCGAGCTGGCTCAGCACTCGCTCTAGTGCAGCGGTGGCGGGCGTCTTGCCCTCATCGGCGAGTCGCCTGTGAAGCCGGAGGGCGTCCTCGAGGTGGCCGTCGACTTTCGCGTATCGGTCCAGGAGCGTGTTCGCCTGATCCATGGTCGTCACCGTGGCGATACGGGCACCCTGCATCAGGATGATGTGCGGGCCGATGAAGGGATCGACCGGAGCCATGCCCCACCGGAGCTCGATATCCCTCGCCCAGGTCGACGTCTCATGGACGAGAAGCCCGAGGGACACCTTCTCGTCGGAGGTGAGGTCCGCGGTGTCCATCTCTTTCCCTTGCGCAGCGATCGAGCGGAAGCGGCCGGCCATGCCGTCGAGCCAATCGTCGTCAAACCGCCGAAGCCTGTCGTCGAAGTCGTGAACGCCTCGAGCCGTGGCGGTGGGCGGCGAGTACTCGGCGTAGGTCATCCAATAGGTGTCGGCGAGTGCGGCGAGAGTGGTCAACAAGGCTCCTGGCTAGATCGTCGAGGCACGCTACCCGACTTCGGACTGGGACCACCCGGTGGGTATCCTTTCCCCGGCCCCCGCGCTCGTAGCTCAATTGGATAGAGCGTCTGACTACGGATCAGAAGGTTGAGGGTTCAAGTCCTTCCGAGCGCGCAACTGCCATAAGGCAATTTCACTTACTTGAGACCCGTCGAATGTACCGCGCGTGGTGGCTCTTCTTGACAGTGGTCAAGTGCGCCGAGATGCACGTCCCCTTCAGAGTTCGAGATTCCCGAGAGATGAGGGGTCGTGCCCCTTTTCAGATCTTCGTGCGCCCTAAAACCGGCCGTTTCGGGGGTGTCTGGGATGCCCTCTCGAGGCGTACACAATGCCGGTTTGCGCTGTCGCTATGGCTGAGCAAGGTTCATCGTTCGATAGGCTCTCTCGGCATCGTCAACGGTTGGGACTTCGTGACACCAGAGACACGTTATGCGCGGAGCGGTGATGTCAGCATCGCTTTTCAGGTCTTCGGTGAGGGACCTGCTGATCTTGTCTACGTGCCTGGGTGGGTTTCCAACGTGGAGTTGATTTGGGACGATCCGTATCTGTCTCGCTTCTTCAGGCGTCTGTCGTCTTTCGCACGTGTAATCACTTTCGATAAGCGCGGTACGGGTCTCTCCGACCCGGTGTCGCTGGACAATCTTCCTGATCTCGAGACCCGGATGGACGATGTCCGGGCTGTGATGGACGAGATAGGCAGTGCCAAGGCCACCATCTTTGGGCACTCCGAAGGAGGGGCCATGTCGATGTTCTTTGCCGCAGCCTATCCGGAACGGACCGAACGCTTGATTCTGATGGGGACGAAAGCGAAGGGAACCCGGGGCGATGATTACCCGTGGGGTCTAACCCCCGAAGAGAGGGACGCTCGGGCCAGGGAGGTAGAACAGAAGTGGGGTGGCATCGAGGACCTCCCGTCGATCGCTCCAAGCCGAGCCGATGATCCGGTGTTCCAGAGATGGTGGGGCCGGTTCAAGCGACTCTCGGCCAGTCCGAAGGCAGCGGCCGCGCTCTATTCAATGAACGGCCGGGTTGATATCCGACCTGTGCTCAGTTCGATAGCTACACCAACACTGTTGCTATACCGCCAAGATGACGTTGGGGTTCCGATCGAAGAGGCGAAATATCTCGGATCGGCAATAGAAGGAGCGCTTCTGAGGGTGTTGCCAGGCCGCGATCACCTGTTCTGGGCTGGCGACATTGATCCGATGCTGGAAGAAGTCGAGGAGTTCGTTACCGGCGTACGCGGCTCCGCCGACCCCGATCGGCGTCTGGCAACGGTGATGTTCACCGACATCGTCAGCTCAACGTCCAAAGCGGCTTCACTCGGGGATACCGAATGGCGCGGCCTATTGGAGAACCACAACCGTGTGGTCCGGTCGGAGTTGGACCGATGGCGCGGGGTCGAAGTTGGGACCGCCGGAGACGGGTTCCTGGCAACTTTCGACGGGCCGGTGCGAGCCATTAGTTGCGGCCTCGCAATCCGGTCAGGTGTAGACACCCTCGGTCTTCAAATCCGTGGCGGAGTCCATACTGGGATGGTCGAAGTGGTCGGAGATGACGTTGCTGGTTTGGCAGTGCATATCGGGTCGAGGATCGGTTCGACTGCCCGCCCAGGCGAAGTGTTTGTGTCGCGCACGGTCAAAGACCTCGTAGCAGGCTCGAGATTCCAGTTCCAGGATCGAGGGCTTCACACACTCAAAGGGGTTCCCGACCAATGGCAGCTGTACGCAGTCACTAACTGACAACACCACA
>JBFFIL010000226.1:0-3058 GCA_041556535.1 Acidimicrobiia bacterium
GCCACGGCCGCGGAGTTGCCGGCGGAGCCGGCGGTGGCGTCGGGCAACGGGGGCAAGGTGGCCTCCACGGTGAGCCCTAGGCCTTCGGTCCCGCCCGCCGGGCTTCCAGAAGGCGTCCGGACCCAGCGCTTGCTGACAGTCGTCAAGGCAAGGGCGATCCAGGACGTCAAGGCCGAGCCTCACGACAAGGTGAACACTTGGCCCCATCTGATGCTGATGGAATTCGGAGCCCTTCTGCTGATCACAGGCCTGCTGGTGATCATGTCGGTGGTGATCCACTCACCCCTGCTCGACCCGGCGAACGTGAACGCCACTCCCAACCCGTCGAAGGCGCCCTGGTATTTCCTCGGCCTCCAGGAGCTGTTGTCCTATTTCGACCCCCAGATCGCGGGTGTGATGGTGCCGACCTTCACAGGGATGATCGGGTTCATGATGATCCCCTTCGTCGACAAGAACCCGTCGAACCGCCCCAGTGACCGGAAGTTCGCCATCCTCCTCTACTCGATCTTCCTCGCAGGCTCGGCGACTCTGACGATGTTCGGCGTGCTCTTCCGGGGAAAGGGATTCAACTTCTCGTACCCGTGGAAGGACGGGATCTTCTTCGATGACTTAAAGGACTGGGTGAACTTCGAGTGACGTTCACGAACATGGTTCTGATCGCCGTCGCCCTATTCGCGATCCTCGCTGCCGTTGGCGCGTTCACAATCGCTTTCAGGCGGGCGCAGAAGGAGGAGCCCGTTGATCCCACCGCGGGTCTCTCCTCGGAGACGCTGAAGGCAGACAGGTCGATGGAGGGGGTGCACGTCGAGGCCTTCCCCGAGCAGGAACCGCAGACCGAGGTCGAGGTCGAAGTCGAGGTCGAAGTCGAAGAGGCTGAACCTGCCGCGGCATCGGTTGCCGTTGACCTGATCGAGACCCAGCGTGTGATCGAAGTGACCCCGGAGGAGTCGGGGGTGACCAGGCGCCAGTTCTTCAACAGGGCGATCGCGGCGACATTCGGCTCTTTCATGGGCCTGATGGGCCTCTACTCGCTTGTCTTCACCTGGCCAAAGCTGTCCGGCGGGTTCGGCACGAATGTCGATGCGGGTGAGTTGGACGAGGTCCAAGGTCTCGTGTTCGCCGCCGACGGATCGATCCTCCCGCTCTTCGTTCCCGAGGCGCGGGCCTATGTAGTACCGGCGCCGGCGAAGCTGTCGGAGCAGTTCGACGGCAGGCGGGTCGAGGCCGCCGGGCTCATGGCGCTGTTCCAGCGGTGCGTCCATCTCGGTTGCCGGGTCCCCTGGTGCGGCCCGTCACAGGGGTTCGAGTGCCCGTGCCACGGCTCCAAGTACAACTCGATCGGCGAGTACTTCGCGGGCCCCGCTCCGCGCAACCTGGATCGCTTCGAGGTCGAGGTGGTCAGCGGCCGGTTCATCATCAAGACCGGGACGATCCTCCAGACCCCGAGGGCGTCGGCGCTGTCATCCGACTATCCGAGAGGGCCAAGCTGCATTGGCGCCACGGTTGAGGCCTAGCCAGTGACAGGCGACATCATCACAGTCCTGGCGGTCGTTGCCGGTATCACGTGGCTGGGCATTCTCCTCGTTGCCGCGATACGCAACCGCGGCGGCGAGGAGGTGTCTCCGAACCTTCGCCCCGGCATGGACGACCAGCATCTCGAGACCCGCCGACTCGAGGCCGGACAGAAGGTCGCGATCGCCGCATCGGCATTTCTCGCGGTCTCGCTGCCTCTGTACTTCCTCGGTGAGCCCAACAGACAGGAGGGATTCGTCGACGAGTTCGCACATGCGTCCGAGGAGCGGGGAGAGCACCTCGTGGAGGAGTTCGCCTGCTTCTCCTGCCACGGCCCGCTCGGCGCAGGCGGGACGGCATCGTTCGTGGAGAAGCGCTCGGGGGTCACCGTCTCGTGGGACGCCCCATCGCTCGACGACGTTCTCTGGCGATACGACGAGGACGAGCTGAACTTCTGGATCACATTCGGCCGGGGCAACACACCCATGCCCGCCTGGGGTCTGGAGGGTGGAGGGCCGCTGAATGAGGCCCAGGTCGTCGACGTTGTCAACTATCTCAAGACGATCCAGATCAGCCAGCAAGAGGCGGTCGACAAGACGCTTCAGGCCATAGCCGTACAAGTCAGCCGCCTGGGCAACGCAGAGGCAACGATCGCCGACGCGATTCTGAACCAGGAGCAGACCCTGGCCGAGATCCATCAAGCATCCGATGACGCAGCCTTCATCGTTCCTCTGGCGCAGCGAGCCCGCGACGTATTGGACGCTGCAGGCTCGGGCCTCGACACGGACGCTGACGGGATCTCCGATTTCGCCGAGGCCGAGCTGTCGGCGCTCTCCGCTCAGGCGGTTGACCACTTCCAGGTCATCCGTCCGATCGATCTCGATCCGTCGGTTGCGGACGCGAGCCTCGTCGATTCGGCGATTGCCGCCCTGGAGTCCGCAGTGGCGACGGACCCGATTCTCCAGACTTACATCGACGCCATAGCCGGTGTCATCGCCGGCCAGGACCTGACGGAGGACGGCGATGGCGATGGCCTGTCGGACGCGGCAGAGGCAGCGATCAAGGGGCAGATGGTGGAGGCCGCATCTGCGACGATCCCGCGCGGGATCTCGGCCCTCACCCTCGACCCGACCGATGCCGAGTCGGCCCCTGGTGTCCCGGACGCGTCTGCGGCGAGATCCCTTGTCGGTGGCCTCGAATCCTTGGCGATCAACGCGTCGGTCGCGGCGGGAAACACCGAGAAGCTCCTGATCCAGGAGAGGGGCGGCCTCGAGTTCCTGCTGGCGGCGCAGCAGGCGATGGCGTGGCACATCGACATCGGCGGCGTTGCCAACGCGATGGGGACAAGTGAGGAGAATGCGCTCAGGGCGGTGGCCCTCTTCAACGCCAACTGCGCCCGCTGTCACACCGCGGGCTTCAGCGCCGGTGTTCCCTACACACAGGAAGCGGGCTCGGGGGGCTTCGGCCCGGCTCTGTGGGACGGCCGGCCTGTGGTGCAGTTTGGAGAGGCACCGACCGACGCCGAGGTGACCGATCTCCTCGTCGA
>JBFFIL010000227.1:0-3049 GCA_041556535.1 Acidimicrobiia bacterium
CGACCGGCGTGCCGCTGGCCGATGGATGAGGTCTGGGTCAAGGCGGCTCTAGTCGCAGGTGCATTCGCTGTCGCAGCCGGGGCGGTCGTGGCGATGCGTCGTCGCAGCAGCTCGGGTCCTCGCCGGGTGGACAACTCCGGCTTGGGCTCCGGTGTGTACCTGTTCACCTCGTCGGCATGTGCCGACTGCGATCCTGCCAGGGACTTGCTGGTTGCCGAGCTCGGCTCTGATGGCTTCGTAGAGCTGATCTGGGATGATTCGCCCGAGCCGTTCATCCAGTTGGCGATCGGAGAAGTGCCTGCAACGGTGGTCGTAGCTCGAGACGGATCGGCCGACATATACCCCGGACGGCCCGACGAGGCCCTGTCCCGCCTCGACCGATAGAAGTCTTGGGTCCTTGAATGCGTTTTTCGCGACTCCTACCGTTTCCCGCATGATCGTCAGCTGCGCCCGATGCGGTTCGCCCGCATCATCCATAATGACCTTCGCCTACCCGGAGAGCTCGGTGTGGCTCGACGATCTCGTCGATCCGGTCATTCGCCACGGGTACTCGTTGTGCGCCGACCACGCCGATCGGATGACACCTCCCCAGGGGTGGACTCTGACCGACCGCCGGACAGTCACCAGGCTGTTCGCGCCAGTCAACGTGGCTTGATGGCCCTGGACCGCGACCTCCTGGACGCCGTCAAGGACCTTGATGAGCATGATCTGCGGCGTCTTCAGATACTCACCCGCGCCCACCTGGAGCGCTCAGGTGTTCTGACCGCCGGAAGCGAGCACAACGTCAGCATGCGGCGCCAGATGGTGCGTTGTGGCAAGAGCGACTGCACCAAGTGCCCCCACGGGCCGTACTGGTACGCATACTGGACCGAGGACGGGCGTCGCCGCAGCAAGTATGTCGGTCGGCTTCTCGACGAGGAATCGTTGGGCTAAGGCGTGCTCGAGACTTAGCATGGCCAGGCCCGCTCACGAACCAAAACACATGGATTGCCCACGCTGCTCCCAATCGGACGTGCTCGAGATCGAGCACTTCCTCCCAGACTCAGTCGAGGTCCGCTTCTTCTTCTGCCACAACTGCGAGGAGAAGTGGTGGAACCGGGACGGAGCCGACATCGACGTCGCGCAGGTGCTCGAGCTGGTTCGTCAGTCCAAAGCGTGACCTCCCTGCGGGGGATCGCCCACAAATACCCCCTCCTGCCGATCCTGCTGATAGCGGGCGCCTCGCTCATCATCCTCACGATCATGCACCCGTGGCTGATGGTGTCGGCCACCACACCTACGGGAGGCGACACGGGCGCACATGTGTTCGGCCCGGCGTTCTTGAGAGACACGCTCCTGCCGGAAGGCAGGATCCTGGGCTGGTCGAAGGACTGGTTTGCAGGGTTCCCCGCCTTCTACTTCTACTTTCCGCTCCCATCACTCGTCATCGTCGGTTTGGACCTGTTCCTCCCATACGGGGTCGCCTTCAAGCTCGTCACCGCGATGGGATTGGTCGCCCTGCCGCCGGCCATCTACTTCCATGCCCGGGCACTCCGTCTTGGAACGATGGTGTCGGTGATCGCCGCCGGCACGGGTGCCGTATTCGCCTTCATGGAGAGCTACAGCATCTATGGGGGGAACATCGCCTCCACCCTCGCCGGCGAGTTCTCCTATTCGTGGTCGTTCTCTATTTCCCTCGTCTATCTGGGCCTCCTCATCAAGGCGGTCCGCGACGATCGGAAGTACGCCAAGTGGGCGGCCCTCGCGATGGCCGCGATGGCGCTGTCCCATGTCCTGACGACCATCGTTGCGATCTTCGCCTCCTTGTTCGTGCTGGCTTGGAGGAAGGGCTTTTGGAAGACGATCGCGATTTGGGTTTGGGGGTTCGGGCTGGCCGCGTTTTGGGCGATCCCACTGGTGGCGCGGATCGGGCTCAGCTCCGACATGGGCTGGAATCCGTTGAGCGGGTGGGAGGAGTTGCTCCCGATTGAGCTCTGGCTTCTCCTGCCGGTGGCCATCCCGGGCGGTATCTGGGCCTTCAAGCGGTCCCGGCGCGCCGGCCCGATGATCGGGGCGACGCTCCTCCCCGTGATCTACTACCCCCTTCCCAGGCTCCTGCCCGAACAGTTCCCCGAGCTGTTTGCCGGCGAGCGCTGGAAGCTCTGGAACGGCCGCCTTCTCCCGTACTGGTACTTCGGTGTTGCGTTCTTCGCAGCCATCGGGTTCGGTGCGGCAGTCGCCTGGCTGTCGAGGAGGCTTCCGGAGCGCTCGCCGAAGTACCTGGTCAGCGGGTCACTGACTCTGGTCTTCGCCACCGCGGTGTGGTGGGTGCGCCGCTCCCCTGAGATCCCTGGCTGGGTCTGGGTTGTGGTGGCTGTCACCGGGGTGGTGGTCGTGGTCGTGGCGCATGTGATGGGCTCCGACGTCGACACACGAAACTTCATGATGACGGCAGGAATCTCGGTCCTGGTGCTCGGTGCCCTCGCCGGCGTTTCGTTCGTCGACGGCTGGTCCAGGTGGAACTACGACGGCTACGAGGCCAAACAGCCCTGGCCCGAGTACGAGTCCCTCATGGCCGAGTTGAGCGGGCTCCCCGAAGGCAGGGTGATGTGGGAGGCCAACTCCGGGCTGAACAAGTACGGGACCCCCATGTCCCCGATGCTCATCCCGTATTGGACGGAGGGGTCTCATGGGTCGATGGAGGGTTTGTACTTCGAGTCCTCGCTGACCACGCCCTTTCACTTCATAAACCACTCGGAGATGTCCTACAGGCCCTCCAACCCGATCCCCGGTCTCCGATACCACACCTTCGACATGGAGCGAGGCCTGGAGCACATGGACGTCTACGGCGTCTCCTACTACGTCTCGTTCACACCCGAGGCCAGGGAGAAGGAGCAAGGAATCGAGCAGATGGAGCTGTTGACGATCACAGAGCCCTTTGCCATCTTCAGGCTCCCCGAGACCCGCCTCGTCGAAGTGGCGAGCCACCTTCCCGCTGTCTACGACGTACCCGAGCGCAACATCTTCGACTCCTTGACGGGGACCGAGACCGTGGTGGGCTCGGACGGAC
>JBFFIL010000228.1:0-3038 GCA_041556535.1 Acidimicrobiia bacterium
ATGTAGTGACCTGGCGGGGGTGGCCGGGGATGGGTGGGTCCAGGCGGCCCCTACAATTCCTTGCGAGCACGGAGCCCCTCATGACCACGAAGATCGAGATAACCCACGCCTCTGACGTCCTCCCTGACGAGGAGATCGCCGCGCTCCGGCCGACGCTCGACGAGATAGACCGTCTGAAGTCGGAGCGAAACGCCGTCGTGGCCGCCCACAACTACATGACCCCCGACATCTATCACCTCGCCGCGGACATCACGGGTGACTCGCTGGCTCTGGCGAATCTCGCGCTCGAAACCGAGGCCGAGGTGATTGTCCTCGCCGGCGTTCACTTCATGGCCGAGACGGCCAAGATCATCAACCCCGGCAAGACGGTTCTGATACCCGATCTCGAAGCCGGCTGCTCCCTGGCCGACGGAATCACGGGCGAGGACGTGCGCAGGCTGAAGGCTCAATACCCGGGTGTTCCCGTCGTCACATATGTGAACACCTCCGCCGAGGTGAAGGCCGAGTCGGACATCACCTGCACCTCGAGCAATGCCGTCGCCGTTGTCGAGTCGCTCGGGGTGGACAGAGTGATCTTCACCCCGGACCAGTACCTGGGGAAGTGGGTCGCTTCGAAGACGGATATCGAGGTGATCCTCTGGGAGGGATCCTGCATGGTGCACGAGCGGTTCACGGGCGACGAGATCTCCGACTACAAGCGCGAGGCCGGTGCCATCGCGGTGATCGCACACCCCGAGTGCCCTCCTGACGTGCTGGCCGAGGCTGACTACGTGGGGTCGACGCACGGCATGATCCAGTGGGTGACCGAGCATCATCCCGACCGGGTGATGATGATCACCGAGTGCTCGATGGCCGACAATGTGGCCGAGTCGTCGCCCGGGACCGAGTTCGTCCGTCCCTGCAACCTCTGTCCTCATATGAAGCGAATCACGCTCGACAACATCAAGTGGGCCCTGGAGACGATGAATTACAGAGTCGAGATCCCCGAAGACGTGGCTGCCCGAGCGCGCACCGCGGTCGAGCGGATGCTCGAGGTCGGCCGACAGGACTGATGCGGGTCTCATGACCAAGATCATCCGGCTCGACGCGCCGCTGGTGGTCGGAGCCGGGGTCGCCGGCCTCTCCGTCGCTCTCGGGCTGGAGCGGGCGTTCGTGGTCACCGCCCCCGAGATGGGGTCCACCTGGTGGGCCCAAGGCGGGATTGCCGCTGCGCTGTCATCCGAAGACTCGCCGGGTGATCACGCGCGCGACACCCTCGAGGCGTCGGGCGGCCTCGCCGCTGCCGACGCAGTCGAGGCTCTCACCCGAGGCGGGCCCGGGGCGATAGAGCGCCTGATATCTATCGGAGCCCAATTCGACCGAAACGACGAAGGTCAGTTGCTGCTCGGCCTCGAGGGGGGACATCAGCGCAGACGCGTGGTCCACGCCGACGGAGATGCGACGGGTGCCGAGATCATGCGGGCGCTCAACGAGGCGGTCGCCGGCAGCGAAGCCATTCAGCTGATCGAAGCCCGGGTGATCGATCTCGCCAGGTCGGACGGCCGCGTCGTCGGCGTTGTCACGGCAGAGGGCAGAAAGCGGCGCATCTACCTGGCGCCTGCGGTGATCATGGCCACCGGTGGCGCGGGCAGGATGTTCTCCCATACCACCAACCCGGCCGGTGTGGACGGCGCCGGCATCATGATCGCGGGCCGGGCTGGGGCGCGACTGGCCGACCTCGAGTTCGTCCAGTTCCACCCGACCGCCCTGCTCGCAGGCAAGGACCCGATGCCGCTCATCACCGAGGCTCTCCGCGGGGAGGGGGCGACTCTGGTGGACCCCCAGGGGCGCCGATTCATGGACCGCTACCACGCCAAGGCGGAGCTGGCTCCGCGAGACGTTGTGGCGAGGGCGATCTGGTGGCAGTACGACCGCGGATCAGGGGCATATCTGGACGTCAGGCCGATCCGGAATTTCCGCGACCGATTTCCCACCGCAACAGCGCACGCTCTCTCGGTCGGTCTGGACCCTGCCGAGGCGCTATTGCCCGTCTCACCTGCCGCGCACTACTTCATGGGAGGCATAGACGCCGACACGAACGGGAGAACCTCTGTCGAGGGGCTGTGGGCCGTGGGGGAGTGCGCCTCGACCGGCGTCCATGGAGCCAACCGGCTCGCCTCGAACTCACTTCTCGAGGGTTTGGTCTTCGGGGCTCAGGTCGCCGTCGACGTCGAGGGGAGAAAGACGGACCCGACCGGCAGGGTCCTCGTCCCCAAAGACGCGCTCGACCTCCCGGTCGTGGCCGGGCCGATTCTCGAGGAGCTGCGAACGGTGATGTGGGACCGAGTCGGCTTGGTGCGAACCGGCAGCGGGCTGTGGGAGGCGCGCAACGCCATCCTCGACATGGCGGCTGTCCTGGAGCGGACGGTCACCGGTCGCAACGCAGCCGATCTCGCGCTGATGATGGTGATGGCTGCGTTGCGCAGGAGCGAGTCACGCGGAGGCCACTATCGCGCCGACTATCCAGACCCTGACCCCATGCAGGAGCACAGGACCCTGATCGATCCCGGTGTGGCCGATGCGGTGGAGGTGGCTGGATGAGACGGGAGGAGATCGAGCGGCTGGCGCGTATGGCACTCGACGAGGACCTCGGCGGGGTTGGTGACATAACCAGCGACTCGGTCATCGCCGAGGCCTCGGAGAGCTCCGCGGAGCTAGTGGTGCGAGAGCCGGGTGTGGTCTGTGGGCTCGAAGTGGCAGAAGCGGTGTTCCGGGCCGTCGACCCCGAGCTCGCGATCAGCCGGGTTGCCGAGGGAGAGGAGCGCGTAGCGGGAGACGTCGTCCTGACCGTCAGTGGCAGGACCCGCTCGATTCTCACCGGCGAGAGGGCAGCGCTCAATCTCGCCGGGCGGGCGTCCGGAGTCGCCACCGCGACCGCCGCATTCGTCGCGGCCGTGGAGGGGACGCGCGCGCGAATCTCCGACACGCGAAAGACGATGCCGGGGTTGCGTGAGCTCGATAAGTACGCGGTACGCCAGGGCGGTGGTGTCAATCACCGA
>JBFFIL010000229.1:0-3029 GCA_041556535.1 Acidimicrobiia bacterium
GCCGTCTGGCTGCTTCGGCTCCTGACGTGACCGAGAGGCTCGCCATTGCCACGTCGGACGGTGAAACGCTCGAGGCGAGGATCGATTCCCCCGAGGCGCCGACACGTTTCACGGTGTTCTGTCATCCGAGCCCACTTCACGGAGGCTCGATGAACGCACCGCTGATGATCGCTGTGGCGAGGCAGCTCGTTGCCCGGGGCCACTCCGTCCTTCGATTCAACTTTCGCGGGGTGGGCGCATCGACCGGCGAGCACGGGTTCGGAGCAGGCGAACTGGTCGACGTCGCCGCCGCGGTCGACATCGCGGCCCGATCGGGTCTCCCGCTGTCACTCGGCGGGTGGTCATTCGGGGCGGCGACGAGCCTCCGCTGGCTCGCCGTAAACGACTCGACGATGCCCTACGCGGGTATCGCTCCCCCACCCGAGGAGCTCCCGGACCAATTGCCCGGCGGGCCTGCGACCATCGTGTTGGGCACCAGGGACCAGGTGATAGACGGGCCGGTGTTGGAGGACTACGCCAGGCGGATGGGGATCAATCTGATCCTCACCCCCGGCGACCATTTCTTCCACGGGCGGGGAGCCAGGATCGGCGACCTGGTCGGGGACGCTCTCGAGGCCTAGCGGGGAACCCGCCGTGAGGAATGTCGGGGCTCGGCGGGAGCGCCGATGCGCCTGCCGGCCTCGTCGGGGTCAAGTCCTCATTCTTCGTGCACGCCAATAGGCGAAACCGAACACAGCCGTGGCCACGCCCGCCACTACCAGCGAGCCAGGCCCACCGATGCGACTTCGTCTCGCCTCGGCGCCGACCCGGCCCGACACGGCTTCGGGCGCTCCCTGTTCGGATCGCGGGCCGTCCGACGCCGGCGGTGGGAGGGGCTCCTGGCTGGTCGTCGTGGCATCGGTCGATCGGGTTGTAGTACCTGGATCTGTCGGCAGGGTCGTCGAGGCCCGAGACTGCGTTGTGGACGTCCCGCCAGGTTGTGTCGTCGGGGCCTGCGCCCGGGTGGTGGTCGTGGTGGAGGACGAGGTGGGAGGAGCCGTGGTGGTGGGCGATCTGGACCCCGAGTCGACGTCCGCCATGAGTCCACCTGTCACGTAGGCGTTCAAGAGGGCCCCCGGGCACGTCGTGAGGCTCATGGTGCGGTGGCCGGTGATGGTCGGTGTCGTGACGGAGACTCCCTCCGGCCATCGGTTCGAACCCCTGGAGGTGAATGTCACCTCGGACCCGGGCGCAGTGGCAACTGAGTAGCGGCTGGCCAGCCAGGCCAGCAACATCACGAGGGAGTCGAGAGAGCTCTCGGACGGCTGTGCCGCGTTGTAGTCGCCAATGACGCAGACCAACTGGGTGAAGCCCTGATTCCCGCCGGTGGCATCACCGGCAACCGGCCCCTCCAGGCTTCCTTGTCGGCCCTCCCAGATCACACCGTCGAAGTCGATGAGGAAGTTGTAGGCAATGTCGTTCCAGCCTCTCTCGGGACCGGTGTGGAAGTCGTAGAACGCACGCAGAATCCTCGGCGCATCGTCGGTGCTGTGCCCATTCCGGGAAGCAGAGTGGTGCACGACAAGGAACCTGACGTCCTCCGGCTCGAGAGGGCCCCTGGGTGGCCGGTCGGTCGCCCACGCCTCCCGCGGGTTGATCGCCGGTCGGGGTGCAGCCCATTGCGCGGACCGGTTGGTCGGCACACCGAGAAGCGAGCGGCGATCGATCACGGACTACGGGCTGGTTTGAATCCCCGGTTTGCGGCCTCGGCGAGCGAGTCGGGGGCAAACGACTGCAGGAGGTTGCGACCGGTGAGATCCTCCGACGAGTTCCTTCCTGACAGCTCGCCGAATTGGGCCTCGTCGTCGCAGTCGTAGACGACCATCGTGTCCCTGACACCGATGAACCGGTAGCCGCCGAACCGGTCCAACCGGCTCACTCGTCGCTTCCCTCGACTTCTATCCCCGTCTCGACCTCGGCAGAGCAGTTCGGGCAGGTGGCTACGGCGATTTTTCCGACGATGAAATGGTGACTGCAGACGGGGCAGTCGACACTGGGTAGAGGCGCGTCGGGCGCAGGAGGAGGCGGTGGCGCGGGCGGCGCGTGGTCGCCACCGACACCGGGTGCGGCCTGATATCCGCCGAGGTTCTGGGGAGGTGGCGGTGCACCGCCGTTGCGCACTACGTTGACCGATCCGCAAACCGGGCACGCATAACGGCCGGGGCCGGCCACCTCGAACTCGGTGCGACAAGCTCCACAACGAACTCTCATTCCTCTTCTCCTGACTCGACCGGATCCCCGATCGCCCCGATAGCCAGCAGGTAGTCGGCCTCGAGGTCCAAGACGCTCTCTATCTGGCCGTGAGAGTAGGACACATCCTGGGTCTGCTGGATCTGGGCCGCTATGTACTCGATAGACGCCAGATGGCCGCCGGCCACGGTCTCGACCGGTTTGGAGCGGTCATCCTGGGCGAGCCCCTGGAGGTAGAAGACCTCCCATTCCAGGATCCTCCTCACATCCTGGCGTTTCAGCGAGGAGTCTTGGGGAAGTCGCTCGTGAACGTGCTTGACGGCGTCTTCGATCACGTACTCCAGCGGCTCGTAGGAGGGCCTTCGTCTGGCTTCCTGCCACACGACAAGGGCAATCACCACGAGCAGCAGACCGGCGAGGAGCCCGACGAAAGCGACAACTGCGGCTGGTGACATCAGTGCGCGAGTATGCCTGACACCGGCGGCCAGGTCCGACCGGGGAGGAAGCTAGAAGGCCTCCAGGGGGACCTGCATCAGCGAGCCGTCCTCGGCGAGAGCCGCATCCTTGCGCCCGGCCACCTGGGAGGAGGCTTCCTTCACGAACCAGCGCGCCGCCTCCAGTTTCCCCCTGTAGAAGGGGTCGTCCTCCGCCCTGGGAGCGGCTACCTCGGCCTGGCGCAGCAGCAGCCAGGCGATCACGACCTCGGCCATCGACTCGAGAAGAGCGCTCGTCTGCAGACCCACCTTGTAGATGTCCTCGGTCTCCCCACCCAGTGAGCTCATCAGATGCTCCACCATCGA
>JBFFIL010000230.1:0-3018 GCA_041556535.1 Acidimicrobiia bacterium
ACCACATCGGCCAGCGATCCATCGTCGAGCGCAACCACGAGGCTCGATATTGCCACCTCGATCTGATCCGCATCGGGCACCGATGTCGTCAGCTTCTGGAGCCAGATGCCGGGGGCAGCGAGAATGCCGGCGAGCCGCCCTCCCGGCCGAGTGCCCGACCAGCGCAGCAACTCATAGGCAATGCCGGCTATGACCGGGATCCCCACGAGACGGGACACGACCAACAAGCCCCAACCCGGAATGCCGAGGAACGTGAAGAGGATGATCGAGCCGAGGATGACGATCAGCAAGAAGCTGGTGCCGCATCTGGGGTGCTCGGGCCGGAAACGGGCCACCGACGCGACCGTAAGGGGCTCACCGGCCTCGAAGGCGTGGATCGACATGTGCTCGGCGCCGTGATACTCGAAGACCCGGGCGATCTCTTTCGACCGCCCGATCGCCCAGATGTAACCGACGAACAAGGCGAGGCGAGTCGCCCCTTCCACCAGGTTGAAGACGATGCCCGAGTCCTCGCTCACTCCCTTGGCGGCGGCGGCGGGGATAACGATGAAGATGGCCGCGAACACGGCAAATGCGATCACCATCGTCCAGGCGATCTGGGCCCCGGTGAGAGGCTCTTCCTCCTCGTCGGTCGCCTTCTGAGCCGACCAGGAGAGCGCCTTGTAGCCGAGCGAGAGCGACTCCCAGAGAACGAGCACCCCGCGTACGAGTGGGATCTTCGCCGCAGCGTTGCGCTCCGAGAGTCGGGCCAGGTCGTCGCGCCGAGCGACGATCTCACCATTCGGCTGACGCACCGCCACCGACCATGCCGATGGCGCACGCATCATCACACCCTCGAGTACGGCCTGGCCCCCTACGGTCTTGGCAGGGTCGATGTGGCCGCTCCCACCCGGAGCGACCGGCTCACTCCGAGGCAGCAGCCTCTTCCTTGGCATCGTCAGCCGACTCGCCGGCCTTGGTGAACGACTTCTTGCCGTAGCGCTTCTGGAACCGCTCGACCCGCCCGCCGCTGTCAACGAGTTTCTGCTTGCCCGTGAAGAACGGGTGGCACTCGTTGCAGAGCTCGATGTGCATGTCGCCCGGTTTCGTGCTCCGTGTGGTGAACGTGTTGCCACACGAGCAGGTGACATTCGTGATGTCGTATGTGGGATGAATCTCTGTCTTCACGCCTGTCTCCTGGTCGAGGAAAGTGATCTCAGCCGCTGCTCTTCGCCACTTCGGCGAGGAACTCGGCGTTGGACTTTGTTGTCTTGAGCCTATCTATCAGCAGCTCGAGGGCAGCTCCTGGCTCGAGTGCCAAAAGCACTCTACGAAGCTTCCAGACTTGGTTCAGCTCCGTCCGGTCGAACAGAAGCTCCTCTTTTCTTGTTCCCGACATCTCGATGTTCACGGCCGGGTAGATCCGCTTGTCGGCCAGCTTGCGATCGAGATGGAGCTCCATGTTTCCAGTGCCCTTGAACTCCTCGTAGATGACCTCATCCATCTTGGACCCGGTCTCGACGAGAGCAGTGCCGAGGATCGTGAGCGATCCACCCTCCTCGATGTTGCGGGCAGCGCCGTAGAAGCGCTTGGGCGGGTAGAGGGCCTGGGAGTCGACACCACCGGAGAGGATCCGGCCCGAGGCGGGCGTTGCCAGGTTGTGCGCCCGGGCGAGGCGAGTGATGGAGTCGAGGACGATCACCACGTCAGTGCCCACCTCCACGAGCCTCTTGGCCCGCTCGATGGCCAGCTCGGAGACTTGCGTGTGCTCTTCTGCCGGGCGGTCGAAGGTCGAGTAGATCACTTCGCCCTTCACCGTCCGCTGCATGTCCGTGACTTCCTCCGGCCTCTCGTCGACCAGAACCACCATGAGGTAGCACTCGGGGTTGTTGGCTGTGATGGACTGGGCGATCTCCTGCAACACGGTCGTCTTGCCAGCCTTGGGAGGCGACACGATCAGACCACGCTGGCCCTTCCCGATCGGTGCGATGAGGTCGATGATCCGGGTGAGGATGTTGTTCGACTTCCCCTCGACCTCCAAGCGGAGGCGATCGTCCGGGAACAGCGGTGTCAGCTTCTCGAACTTCGGCCGCTTCATGGCCTCGTCGGGATCCATGCCGTTGACCTTCTCGATGCGGACCGCGGCGGGGAACTTCTCCTTCGACCGTGGCGGCCGGATCGGCCCGGACACGATGTCGCCCTTGCGAAGACGGAACTTGCGAACCTGGTTGGCCGATACGTAGACGTCCTTCTCCCCGGATGTGTAGCCGGTGACGCGCAGGAATCCGTAGCCCTCAGGGAGTATGTCGAGAAGTCCTTCGCGAACCTCCAGATCGCCTTCCGGAATCTGCTCTTCATCACGATGGCGACGCTGACGGTTCCGGTTGCGCTGGCCCTGCCCGCCGCCCCTGTTGTCGTGGCGTTCGCCACCATCACTGGCCGCAACGGCAGCACCATTGCCTGCAGGCTTCTCCGAGCGAGGAGTCGCCTTGGGAAGGTCGACGTTCTCGGTCGGGGCCGCCTCGGCGACCTGGCCTGCGTCCATGAGAGCCGCGATCAGCTTGGACTTCTGGAGCCCGTCGGTCTCGATCCCGGCTGCTTGCGCGACCTCTCTGAGTTCGGTGATTGACTTGCTCTGGAGTTGAGCTCGTGTGGTCATAGGGTCCTTCGAGTCGTCCCTACTGGGAATGATCGGATTTTCGCCCACCCCGCCGCCGAGGCCAGAGGGCACGCAGAATGCACACCGATTAGCGACTGCTGCGAGTGGATCGCTGCCATGTCCGATGGCGTTGGCAGCTGGGGCCATCGTAGCCGCTCGGCGTTGTTGCGCAAAGCAGCCATCACCGATAGCTATCGGACAAGCATGTCCAGTGCTGAAGAGTCGGCGTCGATGACGGTGACGCGCTCGGGGAGGTCGAAGAGGTCAGACATCCTGTCGGGTGCCTTGACCTCATGAGAGAACTTGGCCGGATGAGCGGTTGCTACTACCAGTTGGGGCCGCTCGCCCAATGACGGCTCACCGGCCCTCCAAGCTGCGGC
>JBFFIL010000231.1:0-2985 GCA_041556535.1 Acidimicrobiia bacterium
GCCGGACCGCGGAGGCGACGGAGCAGTGATGGAAGACTCGTTCAGCGACCGATTCGCCGAGATCGAGGCGGCCTACGAGGAGATCGAGGAGTCACTGGCCGATCCCGACGTGCACTCCGACCCGGCCAAACTGGCCGAGCTCGGGAAGCGTCACTCGGACCTCAAAGATGTCGTCTCCGAGATCCGGCGTTGGCAACAGGCATCGGCCGACCTGGAGGAGGCTGAGGCGATGTCGGACGACCCGGACATGGTGACCCTCGCCGCCGAGCTGAGGTCCGAAATCGAGTCGCTCGCGGAGGGGATCAAGGTCGCTCTCGTCCCTACCGACCCCAACGACGCCAGGGACGTGATCATGGAGATCCGCTCCGCCGCTGGTGGTGACGAAGCTTCGATCTGGGCGGGCGACCTGCTGCGGATGTATGAGAAGTTTGCGGACCGCCTCGGCTACAAGCTCGAACCGATGGAATCCTCCCCGTCCGAGGTAGGCGGCTACGACAAGGTGATCGTCTCGGTGAAGGGGACCGGGGCGTACTCCAAGCTGAAGTACGAGGGGGGCGTCCATCGCGTCCAAAGGGTCCCGAAGACGGAATCCCAGGGCAGGGTCCACACTTCCACGGCGACGGTCGCTGTCCTCCCCGAGGCTGAGGAAGTCGACGTGCATATCGATCCCAACGACGTTCGGGTCGACGTATATCGCTCGACCGGCCCCGGAGGCCAGTCGGTCAACACCACTGATTCCGCAGTGCGACTAACCCACTTGCCAACGGGCCTGGTCGTCTCGATGCAAGACGAGAAGAGCCAGCTTCAGAACAAGGAGAAGGCCTGGCGTGTGCTCAGGGCGAGGCTCCTCCAGGCCGAGCAGGAGAAGGCCCAGGCCGAGTTGGCCGGTGAACGGAAGAGCCAGGTCGGCAGTGGGGGGCGCTCTGAGAAGATCAGGACCTACAACTACAAGGACAATCGGGTCACCGACCATCGCATAGGGCTGACGATTCGCCGCTTGGATCAGGTCCTGGAAGGTGCGCTTGGTGAATTCGTCGAGGCCCTCGCCGCCGACGAGCAGGCTGCCAGGCTGGCCGAAAGCGAGTGACATCTCCGACCCGGGTCATGAGATCTCTTCCCGCACACGAGATGAAGCGCCTCCAGGCCATTGCCGGCCCCGACCAACCCCTCGAGGTATTGGTCGCTAGACGCGCCGCCGGGGAGCCCCTCCAGTACATCGAGGGGAGTGCGGCCTTCGGTCCTCTCGATTTGAAAGTGGATGAGCGAGTCCTCGTTCCCCGCCCTGAGACCGAGGGCATTCTGGAGATGGCCGTGCGCATGGTCAGATTCCCAGAAGTGGTCGTCGACCTGTGCACAGGATCCGGCGCGCTGGCGCTGGCGCTCAAGCGGGAGTTCCCCGCCGCATCGGTGTTCGGCACCGATATCTCCCACGAAGCGGTCGCCGTCGCAGAGACGAACATGGTCGGGACAGGCCTCGAAGTGTTCCTGGGGGTTGGGGATCTGTTCGACCCGCTCCCTGCCTCGTTGCTAGGCGGCGTGGACTTGCTGGTCGCCAACCCGCCCTATGTGGCGGAGTCCGAGTTCGGCTCGCTTCCCGAGGACGTCAAGCGTGAGCCGTATGTTGCCCTCGTTGCCGGCCTGACAGGCCTCGAGGTGATCGAGCGAATAGGCGCCTCGGCCGGGGCATGGCTTCGACCCGGAGGCGTGGTCATCTGCGAGATCGGAGAGACCCAGGGAGCAGGCGCGGCGTCCAGTTTCATCGACTTGCCGGCAGTGGTGAGAAAGGACATGTCGGGCGCCGACCGGTACGTCGTGGCCGTGAAACCATGACCTCCGAAGCAGTCGAGGCGATAAGGGCCGGCCTGGTGGTCGGAGTCCCGACGGACACGGTCTATGGGTTGGGTGTCGATCCCCTCGACGAGTCCGCGGTCTCGAGACTGTTCGAGATCAAGGGCCGGCCCGAGCACAAGCCTGTGGGTCTGCTGATCGGGACCATGGGTCAGGCGGAAACCATAGGTGTCATCGAAGACACCGCCATGGCCCTTGCAGCAGAGCATTGGCCTGGGGCACTTACGCTCGTGGTCCGCCCCCGTGTGGTCCTGGCAGACTGGGTCGGCGACAGCCAGCGCCAGACGGTGGGATTGCGGATGCCTGACCACCCGGTCGCTCTTCAGCTCCTCGTGGAGGCGGGCCCGTTGGCAGTCACGTCGGCCAACCGATCAGGAGGCCCCGAGCTACTCGACGAGGTCTCGGCGCAAGAAGAGTTCGGCGACGAGGTCGCCGTCTACCTCGAGGGCACCAGCCCCGGCGGGCGGGCTTCCACCGTCGTCGATGCCACCGGTCCGTCGGTCGTCGTCCTCCGGGAAGGGCCCGTCACGATCTGACGGGTACGCTCCGCCCATGATCTCCATGGACCCGATCGAGCAGGTCGATCCTGACATAGCGGGCTTGATACGCAAGGACCTCGAGAGGCAGAATTCACACATCCACCTGATCGCCTCCGAGAACTTCGCCTCGCCGGCAGTCATGGCCGCGTCCGGATCGATCTTCACCAACAAGTACGCCGAGGGCTATCCGGGCCGCCGGTATTACGAGGGCTGTCAGGTGGTGGACGAGATGGAACAGCTGGCCATCGACAGGGCAAGGGAGCTGTTCGGGGCGGAGTTCGCCAACGTCCAGGCCCACTCCGGGGCACAGGCGAACATGGGTGTCTATTTCTCGCTTCTCGAGCCCGGTGACACCGTTCTCGGGATGCGGCTGGATCAGGGAGGCCACCTCACCCATGGCTCGCCGGTCAACTTCTCAGGTCTCTACTACAACTTCGTCGCCTACGGGGTTGATCCCGAGACCGAGATCATCGACATGGACGAGGTCCACCGCCTTGCCGTCGAGCACCATCCGAAGATTGTCCTTGCCGGATACTCCGCCTACTCCCGCACCCTGGATTACGAGGGGTTTCGCTCCATCGCAGACGAGGTTGGCGCC
>JBFFIL010000232.1:0-2984 GCA_041556535.1 Acidimicrobiia bacterium
GCCGTCCCGGGCTTCCCGGGGTGGGATGCCGCCGAAGAGGCAGCCAAGGGATACGTCGGCTTCGACGATCACCCCTTTCCGACATGCTTCGTCTGCGGGCCTGAGCGAGCTGTCGGCGACGGATTGCGGATCTTCGCCGGATCGGTCGACGGGCACTTGTATGCCGCACCCTGGATTCCTCATGAGTCGCTGGCGACGGAAGATGGGGCGATAGGCCGCCGCTACGTTTGGGCCGCACTGGACTGTCCGTCCTTCTTCTCGAACCCCGGGGCCCCTCCGGCTCTCCTGGCCCAACTCACGGCCGAGATCTCCAGGGTTCCCGAAGTTGGCGAGCCGATAGTCGCCATCGCCTGGCCAATCGAAACCGAGGGGCGAAAGCATCACGCGGGATCGGCGCTGGCCACTGCCGATGGCGAGCTGATCGGCAGGGCGCGGGCCCTATGGATCGAGCCCAGGGATGGCTTGCCGACCTAGCCGGTCGAGCCCGTCCTGACCGGCCCCGAATTCAGAGCGTCGACCCTGAGGTAGCTTGGAGCATGGCCAATCGCCTGGCTCACTCCACCTCGCCCTACCTGCTTCAGCACAAGGACAACCCGGTGGACTGGCGCGAATGGGGCGACGAGGCGTTCGACGAGGCACGCCGCAGGGACGTGCCTGTGCTGCTGAGCGTGGGCTATGCCGCATGCCACTGGTGCCATGTCATGGCTCACGAGTCGTTCGAGGACCCTGCCACCGCCCATGAGATGAACCAGCTGTTCGTGAACGTGAAGGTGGACCGAGAGGAGCGCCCCGACGTCGACAACGTCTATATGGAGGCGGTCCAGGCGATGACGGGGCATGGCGGCTGGCCCATGACGGTGTGGATCGACCACGAGCGACGGCCTTTCTACGCCGGCACCTACTTCCCGGACCAGCCGCGCCACGGCATGCCGAGCTTTCGGGACGTGATGCGCGCCGTCTCCGATGCATGGAACGAGCGCCGCGAGAGCGTCAAAGAGCAGGCGGCGCGACTCATAGAGGCGATATCGGGCACCCTCCCGCCGATGGCCGCCCCAGGTGAGGAAGTCCTGCAAGCGGCCTATGGGGCGATTGCCGAGGGATTCGACCCGACACATGGAGGATTCGGCAGAGCGCCCAAGTTCCCCCAACAGCCGGTCCTGGAGTTCCTCCTCAGGGTCAAAGGCGAGCCTTGGGCGGCGGGTGCAGCCGAAATGCTCGCCAAGACGCTGGACGAGATGGCGGCCGGAGGGATCCACGACCAGGTCGGGGGTGGGTTCGCTCGGTACAGCGTGGACTCTCACTGGCTGGTTCCCCACTTCGAGAAGATGCTCTATGACAACGCCCAACTGGCGCGCCTCTACCTGTGGGCCGGAATCGAGTTGGGCCGCGACCACTTCGTCGAGACGGCCCGTTCGACACTCGACTACCTGATGCGCGACCTCCGTCATGAGGAAGGTGGGTTCTTCAGTTCCGAGGACGCAGACTCCGAGGGAGTCGAAGGCAAGTTCTACGTATGGGCCAAAGCCGAGATCGAGGAAGTGCTGGGAGCCGACGCCGGCCCGGTCATCGACTACTACGGAGTGACCGGGGAAGGGAACTTCGAGGGCGCCAACATCCTCAACGTCGTGGGGGACCGGGCACCGAGCGGATTGTCCGCAGCCAAACATGCTCTGCTCGAGGTGAGGGGCAAGCGGGTCAGGCCCGGTCTGGACGACAAGGTGATCGCGTCGTGGAACGGTCTCGCGATAAGGGCCTTCGCCGAGGCGGGTGCAGCCCTTCGGGAAGTGCGGTACACCGAGGCTGCGGTTGGGGCGGCGAGGTTCTGCCTCGAGAACCTCGGGGATGAGCGAGGGCTCATGAGATCGTGGCGCGAAGGCGAGACCTCGGTGACTGGCTTCCTCGACGACCATGCATCTCTGGCTGTCGGGCTCTTCGCCCTCTACGCCTCCACAGGCGAGGAGACGTGGTACTCCGAGGCGATGGCGCTCGTGGACGGGCTGGATCGCTTTGCCGGCTCCGATGGCACCCTTTTCGCGACCGCAGACGACTCCTCAGGCCTTCCGAAGAGGCCGGTCGACAACACCGACAACCCCCTGCCCTCCGGCAGCGGTCTCGCAGCGGAGGCATTCCTTCTCGCCGGGCTCTACACGGGTGACCATTCCCATGTGCAAAAGGCCGAATCCGCCCTTGGGGCGGTCGGACTCCTCATGGACCGCTATCCGTCGATGGTGGGCCACCACCTCTCGGTGCTCCACTCGTCGAGGCGATCCCGGGAGCTCGCGATCGTCGGCGCCAACCCCGACCCCTTGACCGCCGTCTACTGGTCGCAGTTCCGACCGCACGTCGCGCTGGCAGTGGGTGGTGACCCAGACTCCCTGGTACCCCTCCTTCGGGACCGGTTCAAGGAGGGAGAGACGCTGGCGTATGTGTGTGAGGGTTTTGTGTGCGACTTGCCAACCTCCGACCCGGCTGCCGTAGAAGCCCTGCTTGCCTGAGCCGGGAATCGGCACTCCCCGAACACGGTTGACGCGGCCGTGCCGTCACTGAAGTTGAACCACGCCGTGCTGTTCGTCTCGGATCTGGATCGTGCCAAGGCCTTCTACACCGCCACTCTCGGGTTCACGGTCATGGCCGACGAGGACCGGTTTGGGGCAGCATTCCTCCGCGCACCCGGCTCGGACAACCACCACGACCTGGGTCTGTTCCGGACCCCGGGAACCAAGCCGCCCCGTGGATCGGTCGGCCTCTATCACCTCGCCTGGCAGGTCGGGGACATAAAGGAACTCGCCGGGTTGCGAAAGGCCCTAGACGAGGCTGGCCATCTGACCGGGCAGTCCCATCACGGTGCAACGGTCTCCATCTACGGAGCCGACCCCGACGGCAACGAGTTCGAGATCATGTGGATGCTCCCCCGGGAGGCATGGGGGGAATACGAGGACAGGGGTGTTGTCCTTCCTCTCGACCTCGACGCCGAGATCGAACGC
>JBFFIL010000233.1:0-2967 GCA_041556535.1 Acidimicrobiia bacterium
CAGCCGGAATGTGCTCGACCGCCTCTCTCTTACGCTCCTCTTTTCTGGCGAGCTCGGCGTCGATCTTCTTCCACTGCTGCTTTATCGACGACTCGAGCTGATTCCATTCCCGGGTCACGTCTTCGATAGCCGCATCCAGTTCGGACACGGCGTTGCGCGCTGGGTCGAGCGACTCGAGGAGCCCGATCACCCTCTCCTCCATGGCATCCTTCTGGCCTTTGAGGCTTTGAACCTCGAGACGCATGTGCTCGGTTTCCCGCGCGCTCATCCCCCCCGCGAAGAGCCGGGTCTCGTGCTCATCGAGCTTTATCTCGAGCAACTCCAATTCGCCGCTCGCCTTGTCCGCATCGAGCTCGGCGGCCTTGAACTCCGCCGACGCCTGCTGATGGCGCTGGCGAAGCTCGTCGAGTCGATCGTTTGCCGTCTTGAACGCCTCCAACTCGGGGAGCGACTGGCGCTGGTCCAGCAGCCGATCGAGCTGGAGATCCAGGGCCTGGACGTCAAGCAGGTCGGCGAGGCTGGCTATCTCCATGCGGCGACGGAGCGTAGCGGCGGGTCAACCCCATGTTTGAGGGATCAGGGAGGTGAGGTCGGTCACGGCTGCGTCCGACACCTTGGCGACAAGGGCAACCAGCGCCTTGATCCCTGGGCGCTCGGTCGCGACATGGCCAGGGTCCACCACGGCCAGGCCAAGGTCGGCAGCGCGAGCGGCCGTGTGATGGCTCACATCGCCGGTGACCAGCGCATCGGCCACCTCTGCAGCGGCATCGATGAACTCCGAGCCCGCCCCGGGGACGACCGCGACCCTGCCCACGCGCCGCGTTCGGTCACCGGTGATCCGGAGACCGGTGTGCCCGAACGCATCCGAGACGCGTGCGTCGAGCACCGCCAATGTTGCGTCGAAGTCTCCCACCCGACCGATGGCCGGGGTCCCTTCCTCTACGTCACGGCCGAATCTCTCGACGTGACGCAGGCCGAACGCATGGGCTAGGGCGTCGGCAGCACCTCCGGGCATGGCATCGAAGTCGGTATGGGTGACCAGCAAGGCAGTGTTGAGCCGCACGAGACGAAACGCCCGCGCCTCGGGCGACCGTCCTGCGACCAGCCTGTGGGTCGGCGAGAACAGGAGCGGGTGGTACGTAACGAGAAGATCGACGCGCTTCCTCTCCAATGCAGCAAGCACGGACTCGGTCACTTCGTGGCATACAGCGACGGAAGTGACATCCGAAGATGGGTCCCCCAACGAGAGGCCGACCGGGTCCCAGGGGGCGGCGTTTTCGGGATGGGTCTGCTCGGCGAGTCGATTGACCATCTCTTCGAGGGTCATGCGACGATCGTATCGCCTACCTGCTCAAGTGCTCGACCAAGACCTTTAGACCTCCATCCTCCATGACCACGGCCGTCGTTCCACGACCGTTGACCTCGAATGGGCCATTCGGACCGATACCTGACCAGACGAAGCGGAAAGTCGCAACAGCCCAGTCGGGGCCCACCCGCTCCACCTCGACATCCTCGATTCGGTACCGCTCGTCTTCCACATCGATCGACCACGTCGCCTCGAACGCCGCCCTGATCCGGTCGATGCCCCGGTAGTCGCCGTCGTTGAACCGGAAGATGGCGTCTTGGTGGATGAGCGGCACAACCTCCGCGAAGTCCTGGGTTGCTTGGGCCCGCTCGAAGTCCCGGAGGAAGGTTCGCACCTCCTGCTCACTCGGTTGCTCGCTCACCACCGCACGCCTCCTCTTCGGACTCGAGAGATCCCCGTCCTCCTCCTCGGCTCGGGGGCACACCCTACGATCCCGGACCTATCCGGTCACCAGGCTTTCGAACGCCTCCTCGACGACGCGTGCTTGCTCCACCAGCGAAGCTTTGATCCGCGGCTCGATGTCGAGCGATTCGAGCCACTCGCGATATGCCCTTGCCTTGTCCCGATGGTGCTCGACCTCGGGGTGATTGGTGTATCCGTCCAGGATTGCTCTCGTGTACCTCTGGTAGATCATGTAGGCCACGGGATCTAGCCCTGGTCGGCGGACAGAATGGCCTTCTCGAAGAACGCATCGTCGGCGTAGCACCAGACCCACCCCTCGTCCATCCTGATGGACCGCATGAGGGGGTGCCCGGTTTCCTCGAAGTGGCGGCGGGCGTGTTTGTTCTGCGATGTGTCGCAACAGCCGACATGGCCGCAGGTGAGGCACATCCTCAAGGCCGGCCAAATCACACCCTCTTCGACGCATTTCGCGCATTGGCGAGTCGCCGGCTCCGTCACCTGGATCTGGCCCACATGATCGCATCCCTTGTCACCGGCCTGGCCCGTCATCGCCACCTTGAGCAGGAACTCCGGGAACACGACAGGATGTGCGAGAGGCTTGTCCATTTCGTCGGGCTCGTTCACCAGACCCAACTGGCGGAGCACGTCCACC
This sequence comes from Acidimicrobiia bacterium, assembly GCA_041556535.1. Lineage (GTDB taxonomy): Bacteria > Actinomycetota > Acidimicrobiia > Spongiisociales > ZC4RG35 > JAWWBL01. The sequence goes on from JBFFIL010000233.1 coordinate 2,421, forward strand.
AACTCCGGAAACGCGAGATCGTCGATTCGGAAGGCCAGACGGCCGTCGATCTCCTTGAAGGTTACCGGCGTGACCCATCGAACCTCGTTGCCGGAGCCGGGTGAGCCCCAAAGCGGGTCGGTGTGCGTGCCGGTAAGCGTGAGAATTCCCGACACCTCGACCCCTTCTGCGCGGAGGCCGTCCACACTGATATGCAGGTCCGGCATGGCCGCTTTGATCTCCGAGAGTAGGGGTACCAGACGCTCTCCCGCCGTGGGCTCGTCGAGACGAGGCGTGTACCCGAAGAAGTCGTTGGACAGAACCAGCGCCAGGCCGTCCCAGTCGTCCGCGGCGAGCGCCGCCAGCGCCTGCTCCAGCTGTTCCTCGACCACCACGACACGCTCCTCTTCTTCAGCGGCGACACCGAACATACCCCGAGACCTCGAGCCCTAGCGGCTCCCGCCTCTGCTTCGCAGAAAGCCCGGCGGCCGATCGAATGACGGCCGCCATGGGACCGAATAGTCAATCGGGACAGGGATTCTCGGCAGTTTCCCATACCTGGGTCTGG
>JBFFIL010000234.1:0-2935 GCA_041556535.1 Acidimicrobiia bacterium
GATGCGTTGGCCTTTCCGGGCCGACCTGGTCAGGATCGAGCGTGTGTCCGTCACTTCGAGCTCTTCGAAGCGGCAGATGAACGAAAGATCCCTGTTGGCGATGAGCGCTCCGGGGAGCAGGCCTGCCTCGCAGAGCATCTGGAATCCATTGCAAATGCCGAGCACGGGGGCACCGTCGGTGGCGAGGCGGCTCACCTCCGACATGACGGGCGAGAAGCGGGCGATGGCTCCGGTGCGCAGGTAGTCGCCGTGGGCGAATCCGCCGGGGAGGATGGCGCCGGAGAAGCCCGACAGGTCTGTCTCCCGGTGCCAGACCAGCTCCGCCTCGCCTCCGAGAGCCCTGAGGGCGTAGACGACGTCGTGCTCGCAGTTGGTGCCGGGAAAGACGACTACAGCCGTCTTCAAGGCTCAACCTCGATCTCGAAGTCCTCCAACACCGGATTGGCCAGCATCTGCTCGCACATCCTGGCAACATCGGCGCGGATCTTCTTCGAGTCGTCACCGGTCACCGTCATGTGAATGACCCGGTCCATCCGAACACCGACGATGCCCTCGAACCCCAACTCCTCCAGGGCGCGCTGCACCGTGGTCCCCTCCGGGTCGGCGATCTCCGGCCGCCGGTTGATCGTGACGGTCACCCTCAATTGGAGCTCTCCAGATAGTCGGCGAAGGAGAGGCCGGTGATCCGCTCGTACGCTTCGACATATCGGGCCCTGGTGCCATCGACGACAGCGGCGGGGAGCTTGGGGGCAGGATGGGTCTTGTCCCATGGCTGAGCCTCCAGCCACTCACGCACGAACTGCTTGTCGAACGAAGGCACGTCTCCACCAGCCCGGTACTCGTCGACGGGCCAGTAGCGCGAGGAGTCCGGTGTGAGGACCTCGTCGACGAGAAGGAGGTTGTCGTCCACGAAGCCGAATTCGAACTTCGTGTCGGCGAGGATCACGCCACGCGATGCCGCGTAGTCGGCCGCCTGCATGTAGATGTCCATCGACCGGCTCCGCAGATCCTCGTAGAGATGGTCACCCAGAAGTTCCCTCGTCTCGGTCTCGGAGATGTTCTCGTCATGACCGGTAGCGGCTTTGGTGGCGGGGGTGAATATGGGCTCGGGGAGCTTGTCGGCTTGGAGCAGGCCTCCCGGCAGGTGCTCGGTGGTGGGACCCCCGCCGTCCCGGTACTCCCGCCACGACGAACCGTACAGGTAGCCGCGGACGACGCACTCGACCGGGACGACCTCGGCCTTTCGCACGACCATCGCCCGGCCCGCCAACTCCTCCAGGTCTTCGGCGCTGACACCCTCGACGGTCGAGATGTCGGTTGTGACCAGGTGATTCGGCGTCTCCAGCAACTCGAAGAAGTGAAGACTCAGCCCGGTGAGAACTCTCCCCTTGTCGGGGATGGGCTCACCCAGGATGACGTCGTAGGCAGAGATGCGGTCGGTGGCCACGAACAGGAGGTGATCCGGGTCCACCTCGTAGATCTCCCGTACCTTGCCGGACGCTATGTGCGGAAGTGCCAGCACGCGGGGGCAGGGTAGCCGGGGCGGCTGCCAGCCCGCCGTAGGACATGAAGCGTGATGGATATACCATCCCTTGCGGTTTGGCCGTCTATGAGTTCGTCGTGTTTCACCCTTTCAAGGCCCTGGCGACGCTGGTCGTCGGGGTTCTGCTGGGTGTTGGTTCGTTCTATGGCTATCAGCTGGTCCGAACACTCGACGCTGTCGCAACAGAGTCTTTCGATCCGGCTCGTGCCCGTGCTGCCATGGGGGCAGAGCCACTTTCCGATGCCACGCGCGCTACGTTCGTCGAGCCCGACGTGTTCGAGCTCGACCCTGGAGTCTACGAAACCCCTGACCTGGAGGCCGAGGTAGGCGCTCTCATCGAGATACTCGACTTGTTCGAGCCGTTCAATCCGAGGGAGGTAAGCCCCTTCTCATTCTCAGATCCGATTCCTGACGTCGTCTTCGACACCTATCTCTTGCTGGGCACCGATGAGTCCGGTCTTCGGGCCGACGCGATCATCCTGGGGCTGCAGCCGACTGACGGCGGCCGTCCCATCATGGTGAGCCTGCCCCGGGACCTGTACGTCTGGAACGCGTGTAAGCAGACGCTGACGAGGCTTAGTGCCGGGTTGGGGGGTTGTTCGGGAGTGGCCAGCGGGTCGGAGATGATGGCGATTCTGGTAGAGGACTACACGGGCATCCCGGTCGATCATCTGGCACGTGTCGACTTTGACGGCTTCGCCGCCGTTGTGGACGCGCTAGGTGGAACAACGATCTGCGTTGACTATCCGACTCGGGACCCCAATTCGGGGCTGGACATCGCCACCGCAGGTTGTCACTTCGCCGATGGGTCAAAGACCCTGGCATGGGTGCGCTCACGCCATACCGAGCAGCTCATCGACGGGGCGTGGAGTGTCGTTACGAGCTCCGACTTCGCTCGCCAACGGCGTCAGCGCGACGTTCTGTTTCAACTGGCGGCTAGGGCCACCGGATTCCCATCGCCGCCGTCCCTCATGTCACAACTCGACGCTGTGGCTGGAGCGGTCCGACTGGATTCGAGCTGGACGTTCGGTCAGGCCGTATCGGCAGCCTGGCAGTACCGGGGCATCTCGCGTAGCTCGGTCGACGTCTTCTCGATCTCGGTCAAGGACTACAGGACCCCCGGCGGAGCGGCGGTGCTTCTCCCAACAGAGTCGTTCCGGAGCCTGCTGGGGGCCGTCTACCCGCTTGGCTAGGCCTCGAGGCGGTCGAAGATCACCTCGGCCGCTGCTCGGACCCGCTCGAGGCTGAAGCACTCGTCGAGGACCGATGGCTCCAGGGTCACCTCCGGGTCGGACGCCAGAAGGTCGCGCAGCCGGCCCTTCCCTTCCCAGGCGTCCATTGCGTGTCGCTGGACCCGGCGGTAGGCCTGGTCCCTGCTCCGGCCCTCCACTA
>JBFFIL010000235.1:0-2929 GCA_041556535.1 Acidimicrobiia bacterium
CCTCGACAAGGTCAGGCAGCTCAACGACCGCTTGGGCGACCACTTGGTCGACCATTCTGCGCTCATGACCGAGGCCCGGCGGCACGATGACGAAGTCTGGAACGCCCGGGCGGAGATGGCACGCACGCTGGGTGCGTACGCCGAGGACAAACGGCGGCTTCGCGTCGTCGACTACTCCGACCTGGTCATGGCCTCGACGCGGGTAATGGGGGCTCACCCGCACCTGGCCGCAGTGGTCAGAGACAGGTACGAGGTCGTCGTCCTCGACGAGTACCAGGACACCAACCCGGCGCAGAGAGTGCTGCTGACGACGATCTTCACCGACGGCTTCCCGGTCATCGCGGTGGGTGACGAGGATCAGACCATCTACGAGTGGCGCGGGGCATCAGCCGAGAACTTCGATCTGTTCCCAAGCCAATTCCCGACTGCATCCGGAAACGTCGCGAACGAGCGTGGCCTCCGTCTCAATAGGAGATCGGCTCCCGAGATCCTCGAAGTCGCCAATGGAGTGAGGGCTCTCGCCAACCCGGAAGCCGACGACTTGGCCCCGGTGCCGGATGCCGGCCGGGGACAGGTCTCGACCTATTGGGCAAGGGACGCCATTGACGAAGCGGACTGGATCGCCAGGCAATTCGAGAGCCTCCACGACGACGGAGAGAAGTGGAGCTCGATGGCCGTGCTCTTCCGGAAGAACAAGGACTTCGCGGCGGTGATCGACGCCATGGCCCGCCGTGACATACCGGTCGAGGTGGCCAACGTCGGTGGGCTCCTCTCCGTCCCGGAGGTCGCAGAGCTCAGAGCATGGCTCACCATTCTCGAGCGTCCCGAGGACTCCGCCGCGCTCACCCACATTCTCTTCGGAAGCGGCTTCAGGTTGGGGATGGCAGATCTTGCGCCTTTGGCCCACAGGGCGGCAGCCTCACGCCATCTCAACGAGGACGAGGAGGAGCCCACGCCCGTGACACTTCTCGAGGCGATGGAGGACTCGAGCCCTCTCGAGGGGCTCCGCCCCGGCGCCAGGACAGCCCTCGCCAGGTTCTACACCACCTACGAGGAGCTTCTGAAGACCAGCCAGGGCCTGAGCCTCGTCGAGGTGCTGCGTCTGCTCTTGGACAGGACACGGGCGTGGCAAAACATGGAGGCGCTTCCCCCCAACCCACGCCTCACCGCGCGACTGAACGTCTATCGGCTCCTCGACCTCGCCGAGGACTGGAGCCCGCTCCAGGGGCGGCCATCTCTTGGCGCGTTTCTCGACCATCTCGCGGTGATGGAGGAGGAGCCAGCAGAGGAGCTCGACAGCGCTCACCTCTCCGGCGAGGACGCCGTCACCCTGGTTACGGTCCACCGTGCCAAGGGTCTGGAGTGGGACAACGTCGCCATCCCTACTGTGACTCGGGGGAACTTCCCGTCCGGCGCCCGCCAGTACCCCGACCCGATGAGGTTCCCGGAGGCTTTGCCGCCGGCTCTTCGCATCGACGCGGTGATGGCGGACTTCCCGAGTGAGGCCGGAGAGGAGGAGCGCAAGTCCTACCTGAGGGAGCACCACCACCGTCAGGAGTGGCGTGTTGCCTACGTTGCCGTCACCAGAGCCAAACACCGCCTCTTCGTGACAGGAGCCAACTGGTACGGGCTCCCCGAGCCGACTGTCAGGCCCAAGAAGCCGTCCGAGCTGTTCGAACTGGTCACAGGGCTCGAGGCCAGCGTGAGCCGCGGGCACGCGCCCGCAGGCGACCGCCCGACCCTTCTACGCTCGGCGGCCGAGTCACCCGAGCCCGATCCGCACTTCGAGATGGGTTGGGCCGCACTGCTGCGTCAGGCGCGAGACCCCGCGTATCTGGCGGATCTGGCAACCCGGCACGGGGTCCTCGACGATTATGAGAGCATGCTGGACGAGACCAGACAGCGTTTGTTCGACCTCGCCGAACCGGTCGCCGGGCCCGAGCCGCCCCAAGACCTCTCGTCCTCGGTGACCGGGCTCGTGACATACGCGCAATGCCCCAAGCGCTACTTCTGGACTGAGGTCGATCCACTCCCCCGGCGCCGGAGCGCAGCGGCCATCAGGGGAACCGAAGTCCACCGCCGAATCGAGCTCCACCAGCGCGGCCAGGTTCCGTTCGACGAGATCTCGACGGACCTCTACGACGCCGTCGACGATGGTCACGCCGGCGAGATGGGAGGGTTCGAGGCCTATCTGGAGTCTCGCTTCGCCGACATGACGGCCGATCTGGTCGAAGCGCCATTCACCGTCGAGCTGGCCGGCGGATTCAGGGTGAGGGGTCGGATCGACGCCGTCTATGCGAGTGCGGCGGGCTGGGAGGTCGTCGACTTCAAGTCCGGCCGGCCGCGCAACGACCCTTCCCGGATCGTGCAGCTCCAGGCATACGCCATCGCGGCACGGGAAGTCGACTTCGGGATTCCCGCACCCGCATCGGTGGACCTGACTTTCGCCTTTCTCGGCGGCGGGCTCAGGGAGGAGCGCTATCACGCTGACGACGCGTGGGTGGACTCGGCGCGACAATCCTTGGAGGACATGGCACAGAGAATCGCCGAGAAGCAGTTCGCCCCCTCACCCGGCGACTGGTGCCGAGGTTGTGACTTCCTCCAATTCTGCGAGGCAGGCCAGGAGTGGGTGTCGTGACGCCGGTTGTCGCGGCGCTGATCGGCTACCTGCTCGGCTCGCTGCCAACAGCGCAGACCTTGGGCAGGTTGTGGGGCGTCGATCTCCGCCGCGAGGGCTCAACCAACCCGGGAGCCAACAATGCGCGTCGTCTCGGTGGGTTCGGGCTGGCCGGGATGGTTCTGGTCGTCGAGGCCGGGAAAGGCGTCGCCGCAGTCTTTGCGGGTCAGGCGCTGGGGGGGGACGTTGCGGCCGTCGCCGCCGGAGTCGGCGCGGTCGCGGGCAACGTTTTCAACCTGTGGTACGGATTCC
>JBFFIL010000236.1:0-2916 GCA_041556535.1 Acidimicrobiia bacterium
GCCGACGTGTTCTTCGCACAGGATCCAGCATCTCTGGGCTCCGTCGCCGCCCTCCTCTCCGAGCTCCCCGCCGAGACCCTCGCCAAGGTCGACGATCGATTCGCCGACAGCGACGGCCGCTGGGTGGGCACGTCCGGCCGGGTGAGGACCTTCGTCTACAACACCTCCGTGGGCATCCCCTTGCCCCAGACCATCGACGAGGTGACCGATCCGAGATGGGCCTCAGAGGTCGGGATAGCCCCGACCAACGGTTCCTTCCTGGCGTTCGTCGCTGCCATGATCCTCGAGCGTGGCGAGGCTGCCACCGCGGCCTGGCTGGGAGAGCTCGCCCGCAACCAGCCCCGGGACTACCCGGGTAACAGCCCCATCGTCGCAGCCGTTGATGGCGGGGAGATCGGCGGAGGCTTGGTCAACCACTATTACCTGCTCCGCCTACGGGCTGAGGGCGCCGGTGAGGGGGCTCAGAACTGGTTCATCCCGGCAGGCGACGTAGGCTCCCTGGTCATGCCGGCCGGTGCAGGGATCCTCGCCACTACGGACATGCCATCGGAAGCACTGCAGTTCGTCGACTTCCTACTCTCGAACGCCGCGCAGACCTACTTCGCGGCCGCTACTTTCGAGTTCCCCCTGATCGAGGGAGTCGACCCAGCCCCGGGCCTCCCGGACCTGGCCGACATCGATGCACCGGACATCGATCTGTCACGGTTGGCGGAGATGCTCCCGATCGCCACGCGGCTCGTGTCGGAGGCGGGTCTGGTCTGATGGAGCCCGACGGGCGACACGGCGTATGACCGCCGGCCCACTCGCCGCTCCCCCAGGGCCGGCGCTACGACGTGGCAAGCTGCGGCGATCCGATCGAAGCTGGTGGTGGGCGGCCGGCCTCCTCCTGCTCCCCGCCCTGATCCCGCCGTTGAGCCTGGTCTGGCAGGTTGCCACCAAGGGCGTCGGGACGAGCCTCCCGTTGCCGAGGCTCATCCAGTTGACGCTCGGAACCCTCGGCCTATCGGTTGCCGTGACCGCCTCGGCGCTCATCATCGGGACCGCAACGGCGTGGCTCACGGCCAGAACCGATCTGGCGGGCCGGAAGGCATGGTCGCTCGTGGCGGCCCTTCCCCTCGTCGTGCCCTCCTACATGGCGGCGCTGACGATCATTGGAGCTACCGGTCCGTCCGGCCTTCTCTCGACATGGCTCGGTGTGGAGATCCCTACTCCCTACGGCTTCGTCGGGGCCTGGCTCGCCCTGTCGGTGTTCCTCGCCCCGATGGCGCACCTGATCGTCACTCCTGCACTTCACCTCATAGATCCGGCAACGGAGGAGGCCGCAACCGGGCTCGGCGCCGGCCGACGGCGTGTCTTCTTCACCGTCACGTTGCCCCAGCTTCGACCGGCCTTGATATCCGCGGGGCTCATGGTTGGCCTGTACACAGTCAGCGACTTTGGAGCCGTGTCGCTCCTTCGGTTCGACACCTTCACCAGGGCGATCTACACGCTCTACGCCGGACAGATCGACCGACGCCCGTCCGCGGCGCTCTCACTCCTGTTGATGGTGCTCGCTCTCGGCATTCTGTTCGCCGAGCGGCGCACCAGGACCCGAGCCGGCTACCACCTCACCAGTACGAAGAGGGAGAGGCGTCCGATTCGACTGGGTCGGTCGGGAAGGATCTGGTCCTTCTTGTTCATGTCCGGCTACGCCGCTGCGGCTCTGGCCGTTCCCCTTTCCGTTCTCACCTTCTGGCTGGTCCGTGGAGTCTCCGCGGGTCAGAGCCTCGGGGCTTTTTGGGACGAGACTTCGAGGTCTCTTCTCATTGCTCTCGCGGCTGCAGCTCTGGCCTCGGCTGCTTCGTTCCCGCTGGCGATGGTGACCACGTGGAAGCGAGCCAGGATGTCTGCAGCCGTCGAATCCGGTGCCTGGGCCGTCTACTCCCTGCCCCACATCGCGGTCGGCGTGGCGGTGGTTGGGTTCGCTCTGCAGTGGGCCCGACCGCTCTATCAAACGGTCGTCCTCCTGACCCTGGTCTATGTGGCGATGTTCCTGGCGCAGTCGGTGTCCACGGTCCAGGACTCCTTGCGCCGCGCCAGCCCGCACCTCGAAGACGCCTCCCGCGGGCTCGGGCACGGGCCGCTCCGGACACTGGTCCGGATCACCGTTCCGCTCGCAAGCCCCGGGCTGCTGGCGGGCGCGGCACTCGTCTTCCTTTCCGTCATGAAGGAGCTGCCGGCCACCCTTCTGCTCAGGCCCAACGGATTCGAGACATTGGCCATCCGGATCTGGAGCTCAACCGGCGAAGGGTTCTACACGCAGGCAAGTGTGGCGAGCCTCGCTCTCATTGCCGTCGCGATCGTGCCACTCTTGGCCCTCACCTACCGTGACATCCGCAACTGATCAGCTGGCAATCCGCGCCCGGGGCCTGACCCGGTGGTTCGGCGACGCCGTCGCCCTGGTCGACTTCAATCTCGACGTTTGGGAGGGTGGATTGCTCACGCTGCTTGGACCATCCGGCTGCGGGAAGACAACGGCTCTGCGGGTCATTGCGGGATTCGAGACGGCGTCTGGCTCGGTGGACATTCGGGGCCGCCGCGTTCTCGATGACGGCGTCTTCGTGCCACCCGAACAGCGGCGGGTAGGGATGGTCTTCCAGGACTACGCACTGTTCCCCCACATGACAGTGGCAGCCAATGTGGCGTACGGCCTGGGCGGCTCGCCGGACTCCGACCGTGTGCGTCAGGCGCTGGACTTGGTCGGGCTGACCCGGCTCGCGGGGCGGATGCCCAATGAGTTGTCCGGGGGTCAGCAGCAACGGGTGGCCCTCGCCAGGGCTTTGGCGCCGGAGCCAGACGTGATCCTCCTCGACGAGCCGTTCTCAAACCTCGATGCGGCGCTGCGCGATCGAGTGAGGAGGGAGTTGAAGGCGATCC
>JBFFIL010000237.1:0-2912 GCA_041556535.1 Acidimicrobiia bacterium
GGCGTCAGTGTTGCCATCGACCCTGCTCTCGACGAAGACCTCATCAGAGAGGGGCGGATCCTCGAACTGATCCGCTCACTGAACGAGCAACGGAAGCAGAGGGGGCTGAGATTGACCGACCGGATCCATCTGCGCCTGCCTGCCGAGCATGCCGACCTGGTGGAACAACACTCCGAATGGATTGGGGCCGAAGTCCTGGCCATCTCGGTGGAGGTGGACGACTCTCTCGAGTCGCCCTCCATCTCGGTGGCCGGTTAGCCGACCTCTCCCCGGAGAAGGGCTGCCCGAAAGAGGTGAAGCTCTGCGGTGAACAGCTCTTGGGTGATGAACGGGTCGCCCTCCTCGAACGTCCCGGCCGCCAGCCGGGCCAAAGCCCTAGCTCAAGTCCTCGTGCCATCCCTGGTCGCCCTCGATGACATCGGATGTGGGGTCCGGCTCGACTTCGACGGGGAGTGAGGGGTCGGTCGACTCTGGGATCAGCGGGATGTCGAGGGCCCGGTCCATCTCGTCGAGCCGATCCCCCACAGCGGTGGCCAAGGCCGCCAGATGAGCCCTCATCTCCGCAACCCGCAAGCTCAATTCCCTGACCTCATCGGCCGCTTGGGCACGTTTGGCGTCCCTTTCTGCAACCCAATTCTCGGCTTCCTCCCTTGCGTCCGCAACCAGCTTCTCGGCCTCGGCCCTGGCATCGGACAGCATCTCTTCGGCCGTGGCCCGGGCCGCTGTGAGAGCTCTCCCAACGGCGCTTCCCTCGTCGGTCGAGGCGGGGCCGCCGCCACCACCTGCCGCCAAACGGTCCTGAAGCTCACGGAGCGTGGACACGACTTCATCGAGGAAGTCGTCGACCTCGTCGAGGTTGTACCCGCGAAGGGACGTGTGGAATGTCTTCTGTTCTATGTCGGATGGAGTCAGCATTTCGTTCCTCTTGTGGGCGCAGGATAAGAAGCGCGTCCGCACGCTCCAAGGATCAGCGGAGCAACCCTATGAGCAGCCTTATGCCGATGAAGAGGGCGATGGGCGAGAGATCGAGCGCACCACCGCCGAATCTGATAGGCGGCAATATCCGGCGCAGTGGGAGGATCACGGGATAGATGATGCGATCGAGGAATGCCTGGATCCTTCCCAGCGGGTGCGTCGAGCCGACCACTATCCACGAGAGGATCACCCAGCCAAAGACGGCATACGAGTACACCTCGAGGACGGCTACGAACAGGGCGGAGATCGATCCCACGGATCAGTCGATGTCGTCCAGCTCGTAGGCACCGAGCGTCGCAAGGCGACGCTTCTCGTCCCTACTGAGAGTCACCCGGGGTGGGAGAACCAGGACAAGGCCCTCACCGACCCGCCGCATCGACCCGTCGAGTGCGTATATGAGACCGGACGAGAAGTCGATGACGCGTTGCATCAGGTTTCCGTCCGCCATCCTCATGTCCAGCACGACCGGGGTCCTCTCCCGTACCCGGTCGGCAAGCATCCGGGCATCGGCGAATTCCTCCACTACCAGGATGTCGGACTGGATCTCGACTGGCCTCATCATGCTGCTGCCGGTATCGGGGATCATCGGGGGCCGCGTGGCGGCGCGGGAGGTCGGGGGTGGCTCTACGCGGCGCCCCTCCGGCAGCGGTTCCACGCCATGAGCCGTGTCCATCACATCCCCGGGCTGGCGATCCACCTGGTCCTCATCGACCAGGCCCAGATAGACCAGGGCTTTAGAGAAGAGAGATGCCATCGGGTGCTCCGTCAGTTGCGCGGGCCAAAGATAGCCCGTCCGATCCTTATGAAGGAAGCACCTTCCTCGACCGCTACCTCGTAGTCGTCGGTCATGCCCATCGAGAGCTCGGTGAGCGCGGGATGGTCGCGGGACAACTCGGTGAGCATCGAACGAAGCGTCTCGAAGTGAGGCCTGCTGTCTTCCGGCACGCCAGGGGCGGGCGGGATGGCCATCAAGCCCTTGACCTCGACGCCCATGGACGCCATCTCGACGAGAGCTCGGCCGACTGCGCCAGGGACCAGCCCAGCCTTCTGCTGCTCCGCTCCCAGGTTCACCTGGAGAAGGACCGGGGGCGGGCGCTCCTTTCCCTTTAGCCATACCGAGGCGAGGGACGCCCGGTCCATCGAGTGGAGAAGCGAAACGACCGGTCTGACGAGTCTCGCCTTGTTGGATTGGAGGTGACCGACGAAGTGCCACCGGATGTCCTTCGGCAGCCCTGCAGCCTTGTCCGCCAGCTCCTGCGCCCGACTCTCCCCAAAGTCCCGATGGCCTGCCCGGTAGAGATCCATGATCTCGTTCGGCGTTCTGGTCTTGCCTACGGCCACGATGGTCACCGACTCAGGGCTCCGCCCCGACCTCCCGGCAGCCGCGGCGACCCTCTCTCGCACTTCGTGGTAACTCATGGGATCCAACCGATTGTGGCGAGACGGCTGGTTGCCCCGTCCCTCCTGTAGCTGAACCACGACCCCTCGTGAAATGTGCACGAGTCGGACGACCAGACCTCCATCCCCTCCAACTCGTCCCTGATCGACGCTTCGAGGTCCACCGACACCGAGCCCCAGGTGGTCTTGCCCAGGTGCGATTCGAACTTTCTCGAGACGTCAGGGCCCACTTCGTAACAGCAGCTTCCGATGCCGGGGCCCACATAGGCGAACCTTGGTACGTGCCCGGCGAGACTCATCTGCTCAATCAGCCCGGTGACGACCGACGAACTGGCGCCTCTCCATCCCGCATGGGCGACGCCGACCGCCTCCTCGGCTCGGAGGACGACCCCGTAGCAATCAGCGGTGAAGACGGCGATCGGAAGCCCGGGCGTCGCGGACCACACCGCATCCCCCTGACCGGCTTCACCCGGCTTCGCTACCTCGAGCACCTCGTTGCCATGGACCTGGGCGGGCCAGGCCCACTGAGATGAGATCCC
>JBFFIL010000238.1:0-2903 GCA_041556535.1 Acidimicrobiia bacterium
AGTCGACGCCGAGTCAGGTCGCGAAAGTGGATCCCTTCGACGACTGGAGCCCCACCGAAGTCGGGCGTGGCCTGCTCACCGGGCGCGTTCGGTGGACCGTCCTCGTCGGAGTGGTGATGATGTGCGCGGGGATCGCAGGGGTCGCTGCCTGGATCTACCAGCGGCCGGCCGAACTTGCCCGGGACGCACTCGTGGAGTTGGAGACGACTGCAGGTGCTCTACAACCGGCTGTGTTGGCGCTCCACGCGGCCAACGATCATCTCCTCTCCCCGCTCGACCGGACGTCTTCACACACCCAGAGCCTGCTCGAGGTCGACAAGCGGGCACGGGCTCTCTATGAGGCCTCTGCAAGCCTGACCGCTGCCCAATCCTCTGATCGTGTCCTCGCGGCTGATGCCGCCAGCGCCGCCTTGGAGGCATCCGCGACTCTCCGAGATGGCCTTGGCTACCGAGCCGGGATCGTCCCGATCCTGGCGATGCCCGAGTTGCAGACCGATCCCCAACTGATAGAGCTCGATGAAGCTGCCCTTGCATTCGGGGAGTGGCAGGCCCAGTTCGATGCCGTTCTCACCGCCCTTCCGGAGCAGATCCTCGCTCCCTTGACTGCTGAGCTCGCGAGCATCTCTGGGACCCTGGAGTCATCCCGGATGCTCTATCTCGACGCTCTCCGTAACGATGACCCCGATGCCGCCCAAGCTGTGCTCGACACTCTCCAGGGTCGCCTGAGCGCAGCGGAGACACTCCTCGAAGAGGAGCTCGTCGGAGTCCACGCCCGAGTGGCCCTCAGGATCGAGGCCAGCCTCGCGGCCATCGACTCATTGGTCGGCTGACTCCAGCTCTGCCATCTCCTTCTCGAAGTCGGCCGCCCCCTTGAAGTCCTTGTAGACCGAAGCGAACCGGAGGTATGCCACCTCGTCCAAGCCCTTGAGACGCTCCAGGACCTCGCGGCCGACCCTCTCGGAGCTCACCTGCGGGCCCACCTCCCTCAGAGAGGCTTCGACTTCTGAGACCAACTCCTGGACTTCAGAGCCCGACACATCGCGATCGGCAAGCGCAGCCGACACACCCGAGGCCAGTTTCAGAGGAGAGAATGCCTCGAGACGGCCATTTCGCTTGCGCACCATCAGCTGCGGCTCCGCCCGCTCGTAGGTGGTGAAACGATCCCCACAGTTCCCACACTGCCGCCGACGACGAATGGATACACCGCCCTCCGCTGGGCGACTGTCTACGACGCGGGTGTCTTCGTTCCCACAGGTGGGACAGCGCATAGCCCCAGCGTAGACCCGCCGCTGCTGAATCAGCCTTGCGGTATGAGCAGGATCTGGCCTGGGTGGATGACACTGGACTGGAGGCCACTGAGACTTCGAATGTCGGAGACCAGAGATCTGATGTCCTCGCCCTCACCGACATGCAGATCCGCTATCGCCCAGAGAGTGTCGCCACTCTCGACGAGGTGCTCGATGGGTGCTCCGGCCGGCTCACCGGCGTCGGCAGCCCCTCCGACCAGGAGGAAGACCGCACAGATTGCGGCAATGAGAACAGACAGTCGGACGGAAAGCTGATTCTGAGCCTTCTGCATGTCTCCCTCCTGATCGGGCCCGGCTGAACGTCCTTTGCGAACGTGTGTTCGATATCCTAACGAACAGGTGTTCGATGTCAAGGCCGATCTCGGGGAAGATCCTTTCATCGAACACATGTTTGCGTTAGTCTGCGAACACAAGTTCGAGGCGGAGTATCAGAGGAGTCACCCGTGCTCACCGAGCGACAACAGCAGGTACTTGACTACATAAGGGCGACTGTCGAGGAGAGGGGCTACCCGCCGTCGGTTCGTGAGATAGGCGAGGCGGTAGGGCTCAGTTCACCGTCGACGGTTCACTCACACCTCAATTCGCTCGTCGCAGCCGGGGCCATCAAGCGCGATCCGACCAAGCCGCGCGCCATCATGGTCGTGGACGCAGGCGCACAGCGCCCGCAGGCAGAGGATCGCCGGACACGGGACGTGCCCTTGCTGGGCCGTATCGCGGCGGGGACTCCAATCCTCGCCGCCGAGCAGGTCGCCGAAGTGATGCCACTCCCGACCGAACTGGTTGGGGAGGGCCCGGTGTTCCTGCTCGAAGTGAAGGGCGACTCCATGATCGACGCCGGCATCCACCCGGGCGACCTGGTCGTCGTGAGCAGCCGACCCGACGCCAGAGACGGAGAGATCGTTGCAGCGCTGATCGACGGTGAGGAGGCCACGGTGAAGCGTCTCCGACGGCGGGACGGCAAGGTGATCCTGATCTCGGAGAACCCGTCCTATGAGCCTTTGGAGTTCACCGAAGGTGTCGAGCTGATCGGCAAGATCGTCAGCGTTCTCCGACGCTACCCCTGAACGCGTAGCCGACGGGGCCCCGTAGCCAGGCGACGTCGTCCCGGAAAACCACCTCTCCTGTTCCACCCGGGACCTCGACGGTGATAGGGCTTGCCAACCCGTCGGTCTTCGTGGCGACGAAAGCGGCCGCCACCATCCCGGTCCCGCACGCCAGGGTCTCACCAATTCCACGTTCCCAGACGCGCATCTTCACACCCTCGGGTGAGATCGAGGCGAACTCGACGTTGCTGCCCCTCTCGAACTCCGACTGAATCCTGACCCCAACACCTGTGACGTCGGCCGCTGAGAGATCGTCGACGACGACCACGGCGTGTGGATTGCCCACATCGATGAGGTGGTAGCGGTCGCCCTCATACGTCGTGTGACCGGTCACCGTCGGTTTGGCCAGCTCCACTTCGACCCCATCCTCCAGAACTCTGACACGGCGTGTCCCGACCGGAGTCTGAACCACGAAGTTTCGGTCGATCGCCCAGCCCTTGTCGTACGCATAGCGAGCAACACATCGCAGGCCGTTGCCGCACATCTCGGCCTC
>JBFFIL010000239.1:0-2896 GCA_041556535.1 Acidimicrobiia bacterium
CCCCGTGAACCTCAAACGACGCAACGAAGGATTTACGCTGACCGAGCTCGTGATCGCCGTCGGCATGATCGGACTCCTCGCTGCGCTGGCAATTCCCAACTTCATCACCTACCAGGCCCGGGCCCGCCGTGGCCGCCACTCCGTCCAGGTCGTCAGGGTGGACTCCTGCCTCTGACAGCGCGCGGTGGGTCAGCGATCGGATCGACTCGACGTGAGCGCGGGCCGCAACCTCGGGGACGACGCCTCCGAAACGTGCGTGGAGGTCGACCTGTGACGACAGCACATTCGAGAGCGACTCGGTCCCGCGCACTACCGCCACGGCCGTCTCGTCACAGCTCGTCTCGAAGGCGAGGATCGTCGGATTCATCTCAGCGACTCCAGGTACGAGGGGCGGTCGATGTCGTGAGCCCTGAGAACCAACGCGTCATCGTCGCCGTAGTAGGCAGGGCGAACCCCGACCGGGGCCAGTCCGAGATCCCCGTACAGGCCACGAGCGGCATCGTTCTCGGAGCGGACCTCCAGTGTCAGGTGACGGGCGCCACGGGACACGACCGCCTCGATGAGGGCAACCATTAGCCGGCGGCCGACGCCGCGCCGACGTCGATCCGGATCGACGAGGAGATTCGTCACATGAGCTTCCTCCCCCACGACTATCGCTCCGCCAAAGCCCACAACGTCGTCCTCCACAGCGACAAGGTAGACCCGGTTCGGTGCGTCGAGCTCGTCAGCGAAAACACTCTCCGACCACGGGTTGGGACGATTCGCCGCCTCGAGAGCAGCCACAACCGGGACGTCTTCGGCATCGAAGGACCTGATGATCATCAAGCCGACCCCCATGGCCCCTCCTGCCGCAACTTCGCCCAATTGATCGTCACATCCGGCTCGCGGAGATACAGCGGCCGGATCTCATCGGGAGCCGGGAACTCGTCCCTCTCGAAACGGCCGGCACCGATCTCCGCCAGGGCGACCGCGTACGGGTAGCGGGGCTTGCCCGTCTTCACCCAGCTCATGCCCCGCAGCACAAAGTGGGGCAGCTCGCCGACGTCGCCCACCAGCAGGCTCTCCTCGGACGATGACTCGAGCATCGCCCGGATCACCTCCGGGGAACACAGCTCGACCCTCGTCTCCTTCACCACCCCTCCTGGAACGGGCCGATAGGTCGCCACCGCGAACTCGCCCCTGCGAACGTCGATGATCGACCAGATCAGCCTGTGACCGGTCCTGGCCTCGAGGGCAACTGCGTCGACCGATGTAGCCGGGACGACGGGAATGCCGAAAGCGGCCGCCAGACCCTGTGCAGTGGCAAGGCCGACTCGAATCCCCGTGTATAGGCCCGGTCCGACGTCCACCACGACCGCGTCTAGGTCACTCGGCGACCACCCGACCTGGTCGAAACAGAAGTCAATCGCCGGCACGAGGAATGTGGCATGTCCGACTCGGTCTATTCGCGAAGCCGCAGCGAGAGTGGTCCGGTCCTCGACGAGGGCTACCGACGCACCCGGGGTCGATGTCTCGATCGCGAGGATCCTCACAGGGTTCCCTCCAGATCTCGATCCAGCCACGACCCACTCGGTGTGAGCTCGAGGGTCCGCTCCTCACCCTCTCCCACGGAGAAGTCGATTCGAAGATGGTCGCCGGGGAGCCCGGATTCCACGGCGTCCCCCCACTCGATGACGAGCACCCCGTTCGCGGCCATCTCGAACACGTCGAGGTCGTCGAACTCGTTGACCGTGGAAAGCCTGTAGACGTCGACATGGATCAGGGGCATGAAGCCGCTGAGATACTGGCGCACCAGGACGAATGAGGGCGACACCACCGACTCTTCCACCCCTAGCCCAGAGGCCAGGCCACCGGTGAACAGCGTCTTCCCGACCCCGAGCCCCCCGGCGAGCACGACGACATCGCCCGGTCTGACCAGAGCGGCGAGACGGGCCGCGCAAGTGATGGTGTCACTCTCGGTTGGGCAGCGGATCTCCATCAGTTGAACAACTCCATCTGATCCGCGTGGCCCATGACCGCTGCGGTCTCCGGGTCGACATCCCCACCCTCGAGCACCCCCCGAACTTTCTCGAAGTCCTGCTGCATGTCGAGCCTCACCTGAGGCCTGCCCCTGAGCGCAGCCGCCGGATGGAATGTCGGGATGAGTGTTATTCCCATCCACCAATTGAAGCTCTGACCACGGAGCCTGGTGATTCCTGTCTCGGTCCTGAGTGCCAGCCTGGTGGCGAAGTTGCCGAGTGTCATCACCACCTCGGGATGGATCATGCTGATCTGGGACCGGAGATAACCCTTGCAGGCATCGACCTCGTCCGGCTTCGGATCCCGGTTGCCCGGCGGCCGGCACTTGAGAACATTGGCTATGTACACGTCCGGGCGCTCGACTCCTATCCCGGCCAGGAGCTCGTCCAGCAACTGGCCCGCGGCACCGACGAACGGCTCACCCTGGAGGTCTTCGTTCTTCCCAGGTGCCTCACCGACCAGCATCAACCTGGCACCGACGTCACCGACCCCGAACACGACATTCGTTCGCGTGTCCGACAGTCCACACGCTGTGCACCCGAGGGCGCGGTCCCGAAGGGCGAGAAACTCAGGAGTTGGCGACGTCACCGGCCGACATTGTGGCAGCAGCGCAGGAGGCGCGACCTAATCATCCAGCGGCAGCTCGCACCGCGTTCTCCACCGCCTGGGCGGTCGCTCAGAATGCCGCCTCAGCCAAGGAGTCGACGTCACCGTTCGCCCCACCGCAGGAGACGCCGAACACGACATCGCCGTCGAATCGGGTATGCGAAGGGCGTATGCATGCCGCCAATGCGTCGTGAGCGCGCACGACCAGACGGCTCAACTCGATCCGACCGAGCGAGGCGTCGGTGGCGATCACTACAAGCGTCGTATTGGC
>JBFFIL010000240.1:0-2848 GCA_041556535.1 Acidimicrobiia bacterium
ACTTGGGCGGGTGTAGGTTTGTCGACTTCGATCGGACATCTACCCGATAACGACCACAAATCGACATCTGCAGAGGCGACCACGGAAAGGAATGTTCCGTGAAAAGGCATGCAACCACGAGACGGCATTCCCCAACAAGAGACCATCGCATCACCTATCTGGCGACCGTGGTCACCTCGATTGCGTTGGTTCTTGCTTCTTGTGGAGGAGACTCCGCTCCGTCAGCAGCCGACTTCGTCGGTATCTGGGAGTCCAACGACGGGATGATCGTCCAGTTCAACGAGGACGGCACCCTGACAGCAGCGGCCAAACAAGACGAGTTGGCTGCAGGAGCACTCGAACAGGGAACCTGGAGCTTCGATGGTGACGAATTCAGTTGGACTGTCAACGAGGACAACCCAGCCTGTGCAGGAATGACGTCCCGCTACACGGTCACATTCCTCGAGGACGGCTCGACGAAGTGGACGGCCATCGGTTTAGACCCATGTCACATTCGCGGCCGAGACCTCAACCGGGGTCCGATGCGACCCCACTCACCCTAGAAGAGGCGGAGCAATATCCACATTGGGCAAGAGAACAAGAACGCACAACGGCACTCATGTTCTCGTGCAGCGGATATCACCCACTCGGAATGAAGTTCAGGGTGAGGCGCTGTGAGAGCCGGAGCCTTCTACCGAGCCCGGCAGATTCCCAAACCGAAAGGAAACGGCCTTACCGGGTGCACGCAGAAGCCTGGGTGCCTGTCGCCAACGTGAGTCAAGACGGGTAATCCCTTAACCACTATCGGCGTCTCGAGCGCTACCCAATTCCGAGTCTTACATACCAGCGCTCGTAGGGTCGATGTCTTCATCTGGACGTTCGATTCCGGAACAACGCCGCTGCTGTGGGAATCGCGACCAGCAGAATCCCGGCGCACCATGCCACAGCTAGCCAGCCGTTGTCACCGATCGGGGTCCCGAGAAGCAGCCCTCGGGCGGTTTCGATTATCGGGGTGACCGGCTGGTTCTCGGCGATCGCTCTGAGGAAGGCCGGCATTGTCTCGGTCGGGACAAAAGCGCTGCTCACATAGGGCACGAATGCGACGAAGAAAGAGAATCCGCTCGCAGCATCCACACTCTTGGCAACCAGTCCGAGGATCACTGATACCCAGGTGATGGTGAGCACGAACAGGGACAGGATTCCAATCACACCTACCCACTCCAAGGGTCCGGCCTGGGGCCGAAACCCGATGGCGATGGCGATCCCGAAGACGAGTGCAGTGACGAGCAGGTTTCTCACCATGCTGGCGACAACGTGGCCGGACACAGCGGAAGCTGCCTTGATGGGCATAGTGCGCAGGCGGTCCATTAGCCCTTCGGTGAGGTCACTGTTAACCGCAGTGGCCGTGAGGGCAGCGCTAAAGCCAGCTGTGAGCAGGATGATGCCTGGCACGACGTAGTTGATGTACTCGGTGCCGGTGTTGATAGCTCCACCGAAAACGTAGACGAAAAGGAAGAGGATCGCCACGGGTAGCACGACCGACATGATCAACGCGTCGGTAGAACGGATGATGTGGCGAACGCTGCGTCCGATCATGATGCGGGTGTCGGCCAATGGTGATACCGGGCCGATGCGAGATGCAGTTGTCATGCTGTCTTTCTCCTTAACTCATGTCCTCGCGAGTCGGTCACCGCAAGGAAGACGTCATCCAGAGTGGGCTGAGTGACTGTCATGGCGACTGGCTTGACACCGGACTTTCGAAGCCGGGTGAGGATCGAGTTGAGTTGCCATGGGTCGTTGATCGCCAGTCCCAAGCTTGTTTCCGTTTGGTCGATGATCGGCTGATCAGCGAGCAGGGAGATGACCGTCGTGAGGTCACTGGGGGTGGCCATGGTCAGGTCGGCTCGCTCCGAGCCCACTCGGTTCTTAAGGCTTCGTGGCGTGCCTTCGAGAACGGCTTCGCCATTGTCGATGACAACAATTCGGTCGGCGAGCCGGTCGGCTTCCTCGAGATACTGGGTCGTGAGCAAGACGGTTGTCCCCTCTCTCATCATTCCTCGGATGATCTCCCAGACATTCAGGCGGGCAACGGGGTCCAGCCCGGTCGTGGGCTCGTCGAGGAACATGATCGAAGGCGCGGCCACCAGACTGGCGGCCAGGTCGAGCTTGCGCCGCATCCCCCCTGAGTACGTCTTGGCTTGACGGTTGGCAGCGTCGCCTAGATCAAGGATCTCAAGGAGCTCGTCGGCTCGACCACGCGCCGCGCTGATGTTGAAACCGTAGAGCCGACCAATCATCACGAGGTTCTCCCGACCTGTCAGAAGCCCATCAACAGAGGCGCTCTGGCCCGTCAGCCCGAGGACCGTTCGCACCTGCATCGGATGGCTGACCACGTCGTAGCCGCCGACAAAAGCCCGACCGCCATCTGGTTGGAGCAGTGTCGTCAGGATCCTCACAGTTGTGGTCTTCCCGGCTCCGTTAGGCCCGAGAAGAGCGAGCATCGTTCCAGGTGTCACTTCGAAGTCGAGCCCGCTGAGGACCCTGGTGGCGCCAAACGACTTCACTAGGCCCTCGACGACTACCCCTCCCTCACCCGGCTGGTGGGCGACCAGCTCCGATCTTCTTCTCGAAAACTTCATGTGAGTCCTTTCGCGTACGTTATACTGAGTCGTATGTAATACGAAGTATATACACCGTATATGATACGAAGTCAAGACCTTTTCTCGACGATCCAGGTGGCGCGAAAATGACAACTGACAACATCGGCTTTGACCCGTTACGCGTGGAGCTGCTGTGGGGCCTCAAGGAGCGACCCAGCAAAGGCCCCAAACCGTCCCTGAGCGTGGAGCAGATCGCGGCTGCGGGCATC
>JBFFIL010000241.1:0-2837 GCA_041556535.1 Acidimicrobiia bacterium
CAGCGTTTCATTTGCACGTCTAGCGCCGGCTCGTCAATACCCTCGTCGCCCTATGGAAGGCAAAGGCTCGAAGAAGCCAACGCGCTTGACGTCCGTTCTCCTCGGGATCGGTTTCCTCTCGGTGGTTTTGTGGAACATCGAGATCGGCTATCAGGCTCGTTCGGCCGGGCCCGTGTCGGACGCGTCGGACATCATCGTGACCGAGGGCGTGGAGACATACCCGCCGAAAGGCGAGCTCCTCATGCTCACCGTCATCGGGCAAGACGTGAATGTGTTCGAGGCCGTCATCGCCGTCTTCGACCCAACCATCGATCTGGTCGAGAAGTCGGCCTTCCGCCGTCCTGGCGAGACCGACGAGCAATATCGGAACAGGGTCCTGGAGCAGATGGATGACTCCAACTTCCGCTCGGTGGCCGTTGCGCTCGAATATCTCGGCTACGAGATGGTGCCGACCGAAGTCGTCGTCAACGAGGTCTTGGATGGCGTTCCAGCGGAGGGTGTCATCGAGCGGGGAGACACCATCCTGTCGCTCAACGGGTCCGAGATATCGAGCGTCGAGCAGCTTCGGAATGCGCTGGAGGGCCTCGAGCCTGGCGCAGTTGTGTCCATGACCGTCGACCGCCAGGGCTCGATAGTCGATCTAGAAGTCGAGCTGATCGAGCACACCGAGCGGCCTGGCGATCCGATGATCGGGGTAACTATCGGTGAGTTGACCGAGCCCCCGTTCCCGGTCTCGATCGAGGCAGGGGACATCGGTGGACCGTCCGCCGGGCTGATGCATACGCTGGCGATCATCGACACCCTGACGGAAGGAGAGCTCACAGCAGGGCGCGTCATCGCCGGCACCGGGACCATCGCTATCGACGGCACTGTGGGCATCATCGGAAGCATCCGCCAGAAGGTGGTCGGGGCAGAGGCGGCCGGTGCGGAGTTCATACTGGTCCCGGCCGCTCAGTACGAGCTGGCGCTCACGGCGGAGTTCGAGACGATCGAAATCGTGCCCGTCTCGACGCTCGATGAGGCGATTGAGTTCCTCGAGAGTCTCTCACACGCATAGCGAAAACGGATTCGCCGGGTATCTTCTAGGGCGGATGGCATCCGAATTCACCCCGGACGAGGTGCGGCGCGCCCGGTTTGGCAGCAGTCTGCGTGGGCTCGACCGCACCGAAGTCGAGGCGTTTCTCGACCAGGTAGCCGCTCGAATCGAGCTTTTGGAGGGAGAACGGGAGCGTCTCCGCAATCAATTGGCAGAAAGCGGTGCCCAGGATCTCGAGTCCGAGTTCGATCGAGTCGGGAAAGACATCGAAAAGATTCTTCAGGCGGCTCGTGAGGCGGCAGAGTCGATGCGAGAGCGAGCCAGCCTGGACGCCACCAGGTGGCGTAGTGAAGCGATGGCAGATGCCGAGGAGGAGCGTCGTTCGGCGGCGGCCGACGCCGAGGCCTTGCGCCGGGACGCGTGGGTGGCGGGAACGGAGTTGCTCGAGCAGACCGATACAGAGGTGTCGCGGATGCGTCAGGAAGGCGAGCGCGACGTCCTCACGATCATGGGCGAGGCCGAGCGAGAGGCACATCGGCTCTCCTCCGGCGCACGGCGGGAGTCCGAGGATCTGATTCGGAACGCCTCCATGAACGCCGAGAAGATCACCTCCGACGCCGAGCGACGCCGAGACGACATCATCGAACAGGCCAACCGACAGGCCGCGGCCGCACAAGAGAGGACGCGAGCCCTCGAGGAGAGACGCGACGAACTCCTCGTGGAGCTCGAGAACGTGAGATCGACCCTGACGCGCCTCGAAGGGTCCTTGGAGGAGAAACGTGAGAGCCTCGACCTCACGACGGAGAGCACGACGGTCAAGGTCGTCCCGCCCCAGTCACAAGAGCCGAAGACCTGGCAACCCGGCGAGACGGTGCGTGTCGTGAAGACGGAGGAGACGCCTGCTTCGACTCCCGAGGAGACGACCCCAGCCGCGACGGCCAGAGAGGAGCGGCCAGCCGTGCCGGAGGTGAGAACGGAACCGAAGCCGCCGCCCGCGCCCGAGGAATCCGTCATGAAAGAGGACTTCGGTGATGCCGAGGTGGCCATCGCCAATGAAGTCGATGCCCTGTTCGCTTCGTTGAGGGGAGGCGACTCGGCCGTGTCGATACAGGAGCCGGCACCGGTGGCTCCCGAGCCCCCGCCCGCGCCAACGGACACGACCGATTGGATCGAAGAGCGCGACATCCGCTTGCTTCCCATCACAAATCGGGCGCTGCGCGGCGTGAAGAAGGCCGTTACGGAGCTGCAGAACATCGCCCTGGACAGCCTCCGCACGGAGGAGGAGTGGCGGCCCGACCCGGACACGATATCCGATGCCGTACGCGCCGAATTGACCACGGTGTGGGCCGAGGCCTTCGCCGCGGGCCACTCGGTTGCCGAAGAGATGACGGGCGAGAGTCTCAAGCGGCCCCGGACCCCCCGCAGCTCGATCGTCAAGGATTTCGGCGTCGTCCTGGGAGCAGCCGTGGCCTCCGCCCTCGACGACGCGGGGAATGGTCAGCGCGAGAGGCAATCGGCGGCCTCGAAGATCTACCGCGTCTGGCGCACCGACGAGGCCGAGCGACGGATCAGGGAGGCCGCCATCGACGCATTCGAGAGAGGCATCGAGAAATCGATTCCGACCGAGGCTCCGGTTGGTTAGCGGGCCTGGAACGTTTGCCCATTCCCGTCCTTAGACTCTGAATCGATGTTCACCAGGGTCCCCACCAACTACAGGCCTGACGGCAGACGTCCCCTTCGCCTGATCCTGGCGATCGTCGCCGGGGTATACCTGCTGCTCACCGCGGCGGGGACACTCTGG
>JBFFIL010000242.1:0-2810 GCA_041556535.1 Acidimicrobiia bacterium
CATCAACCAGAACCGGCCGGTGATACTCGGTCTCTTCATTCATCCGGTCCTGGGCCATTGCCAGCCCCCCGGGCGCTGGTACCAACTAGAAGCGGGCGGAGTCAGGGGCCTTCGAGTTGGTTCCGGGGGGCTGGCAATGAGCCAAGCCTCGATCACATTCGTTGGAGCTCAGTCCTCCTCTTCTAGATAGCTTCTGTCGCCGGCTTCGCGATCGCCGAGATAGCTCCGCTTCTCCCACAACTCCACGTGGTCGAACACGCCCAAGATCGCGATTTCGCTGGAGAGTTCGAGTGAGGCGTAGCCACGCAGATCCGGTTTGATTAGGACCCTCCCGGACTTGTCGAGGCTTTGGAGGTCCGCGCCGCCGAAAACAGTCCTCGAGATCTGCCGACCACCCTTGTTCTGGGGTCGCTCGAGAACCTCGGAGGCCTTTGCCTCGAAGTCGGGTGCCGCGAAGATCACCAATTGGCCGTCCTGACCTTTGGTGACGACGCATCCGTCTTCGAGTCGACGACGAAAAGACGAGGGCATGACCACACGCCCCTTTCCGTCCAAACTGTGGAAGTACTCGCCCAGGAACACTTCTGCCCTCTTCCGTCCGTCCTCACTGTCGATCCCCGAGTCGGGAATGACCGCCACTATGGCCCACTTCGCCCCACTTGTCAACCCTTTTCACCCACACTCCCCTCCCCCATCCACTCTCGAGGGGCAAACAGAACAGGAATCAGCAAATTCGGACGCGCGACAACCACAGATCGTGGTGGTGGACGGCACGTGAGTCGATTGGGCGAGGTTGTCCCGGAAGCCGGGTCAGACCGGGCTCAGACCGGCTCGGGAAGAAGGAAGGGACGCCAGGTCGGATCCACCTGGAAACCGGTCGAGGCGTATATCCATCCAAACCTCCGCGGCGGACCGGGCTTGGTCTGGAGGAGGAACCCGCTCTCGGACGGAGTTCGGTTCCCCTTGCGCACATTGCACGAGCGACAGCAGGCGACCACGTTCTCCCATGTGTGATCGCCACCCCTTGAACGTGGTGTGATGTGGTCGAGCGACTCCGCCGGGGCCCCGCAGTACTGGCACTGATGGCCATCCCTCCCGAAGACGGCGCGCCGTGTCACCGGAACGGCCCGCCGGTAAGGCACCTTCACGAAGCGGTTCAGCCGAACAACCGACGGAATCGGCACCGAAAGGTGCTCGGAGTGCCAGGTCTCGTCACGGCTCACGACCACGTTGGCCTTTTCGGCCAGGACGAGCACCAGGGCTCTTCTCTCGGCGACGACCGAGAGGGGCTCGTAGCTGGCGTTGAGAACTAGAGATCGGGACATTGGGTCGTTCTTGGTCCCAAAAAGCGTAGTGGCGAAGCCGAATATGCGACCCGAATAGCCTCAGATGGCGTCGGCTGTCGACTCCCTCGCCGGTGGGATTGCCCCGATGGCGACCCCCACAGCCCTTGCGAGCGCCCTTTCCCACCCCAGAGAGACGTTGGCAGTGCCTGTCGTTCTGGCCTCACCAGAGGCGGTGACCACTTCCAGGGCGCCATCATCGCCGAGTGTCACGCGCACCACCTCGACCGGAACCCTCCCCAGCACCTGGCTCCAGGCGTCTGACACTCCTTGGGCGATGGCCGCAGGCTCCGCAGGCACGACACGGAACGATCTCACGTTTGGCGTCACAACCTCGACCCGTGCGCCATCCGGGATCGGGGTAATGGTCAGGTCGACCCCGAGATCGTCATCGATCCTCTCCCTTTCCGGAGACCGCACGGGCCTCCGCTCCGGCGCCGGCTGGCTCGGAGGCCTGGTGCCGTAGGCCCCGAGAAGCGCCCTGACCCTCTCCAAGACCTCGATCTCGTCAGCGCCGGGCTCCAGGCGAAGGTTTATGCCGCCGCCTGCCTCGGTCAGATCGACGCTTACCGAGGACACGCCGGGGATCTCCTCGATGCGAGTTGCCAGTCCCGGGCTCATGACCCGTGCGCTTGCTTCGTCATCTTGCGCATGCCTCTCCGCCACCTTAGGAAGTCGATGAACTCGGACGGCGGAATGGTGGCCGAAGAGTCTCGGTAGGCGGTCTGAATTCTCCATCTGAGGTACTCGGCCGACGGGAGGACACCGCCTCGACGGCGTGTAGTCGCAGCTGCCCGAATGGCCTCTATCAAGAGCAACGGGCGTCGCAAGATCGCTGCCAACGCTCGTCCGAACCCGGTCATCACGGTGCCGATCCCACTTCCACTCCTGGGAGGGACGGACACTAGTCACCCGCATATGGGCAACCTCATGCGAAGTTAGAGTCTGAAGCAACCGAATGGAGGGTTCTCCCGTTGGACGAAATCGGTGCAATCGACTCCTTTGTGAGTCACTTCAACAGCATTTCGGCAAACGTCGAGAAGGTCATTCAAGGGAAGAAGCCCGTCATCGACTTGCTACTCCTCGGCCTCGTCGCCGAGGGCCATGTGCTGATCGAGGACGTGCCGGGAGTCGGTAAGACACAACTCGCGAAGTCTGTGGCGCGATCGATTCACGGAGCGTTCAGCCGAATCCAGTTCACGCCCGACCTGCTTCCTGCCGACGTCACCGGCGTTTCGGTCTGGGATAGGCAGCAGGGCGTGTTCGAGTTCAAACCGGGCCCTGTGTTCGCCAATATCGTCGTGGGCGATGAGATAAACCGTGCGAGCCCGAAGACACAATCGGCTCTTCTGGAGGCGATGGAAGAGCGTCAGGTCACCTCTGACGGGACTACACGGAATCTGCCTTTGCCGTTCATGGTCATAGCTACTCAGAACCCGCTGGAGCATGAGGGCACCTACCCCCTTC
>JBFFIL010000243.1:0-2788 GCA_041556535.1 Acidimicrobiia bacterium
GGAGGAACCTCGAGAGCAAAGGTGTTTCCCAAATACCGGGGCGATCTTCTCGTGTCCGCGGTGGTCATCGAGGAGATGGCCCTTGGCCACGTCGAGAAGACGAGGGTTCCCTCGAACCCGGTCGATGTCCTTGCCCAGCAGATCGTGGCCCATGCGGTTTCCGGGGACACAACGGCCGACCGTCTCTACCAGATGTCGCGGAGAGCCTCGCCGTTCGCCGAGCTGAGCCGCCAGGTCTTCGACGAGACGCTGGACATGCTGTCCGGGCGCTACCCATCCGACCTCTTCGCCGAGCTCCGCCCTCGCATCAACTGGGACAGGGCGACGGGCGACATCAGCGCCAGACCGGGGTCCCGCCAATTGGCGGTTACCAACCCGGGGACAATCCCTGACCGAGGCCTCTACCGGGTCACGCTCCCCGACGGGAGCCGGGTAGGCGAGCTCGACGAGGAGATGGTCTACGAGTCGAGGGAAGGGGACACCTTTCTCCTCGGATCGAGTGTCTGGCGCATCAGCCAGATAGGACACGACAATGTCGAAGTGGTGCCCGCGCCCGGGGACTCGGCCCCCCGAATGCCTTTTTGGAAGGGCGACACGGTGGGAAGGCCCCTCGAGACGGGCAAAGCCGTCGGACGCTTCGTGCGGGAGATCGCCGTGCTCGATCCGGGTGAGGCCGAGTTGGCGCTCCAGAGACGCCACAGGCTCGACGCGCTTGCCGCGCGCAATCTCGTCGCCTACCTGGAGGAGGAGCGCGCGGCCACCGGGCTTCTCCCGACAGATCAGACGATCGTGGTCGAGCGATTCCGTGACGAGATAGGCGACTGGCGGCTCGTGCTCCTGTCTCCACTCGGTTCTCGCATCCACGCCCCGTGGGCCATGGCGCTCCGACACCGGTTCCGGGGCCGATACGGGTCGGATGTCGATGCCATCTGGTCCGACGACGGAATCGCCTTCCGGTTCCCAGACTCCGACGACCCGCCCGACGCCGACGACCTGACACTCGAGCCCGAAGAGGTCGAGTCGATCCTCATCGAGCACCTTTCGGACACAGCACTCTTCGCAGCTCGCTTTCGGGAGGCCGCGGGCAGGTCGTTGCTGCTTCCGCGCAGGCGACCGGGTGAGCGGACACCGCTCTGGCTTCAACGGCGCCGGTCAGCAGACCTGCTCGGTGTCGCCAAGCAGTTCGGCTCCTTCCCGATCCTGCTCGAGGTCTACAGGGAGATCCTCCAGGACGACTTCGACCTCCCCGCACTACGCGAAGTTCTCGAAGACATCCGATCCCGAAAGATCCGCATCGCCGCCGTGGAGACACACAGCCCGAGCCCATTCGCCTCCTCACTCCTGTTCTCGTTCATCGCCGCCTATCTCTACGAGGCAGACGCTCCCCTCGCGGAGAGGCGCGCGGCAGCGCTCTCGCTCGACAGGGAGCTGCTCCGGGAGCTTCTGGGCGAAGGCGAGCTTCGCGAGCTGATCGACGCCGAGGTCGTCGCGGCAGTCGAGTTGGAGCTTCAGCACCTCACCGACAACCGGCGAATCAGGAGCATCGACGGGATACACGACCTGCTCAGGGATCTCGGGCCCCTTACCACCCGCGACATCGAGGTTCGTGCCACGGGGGTCGGCGTCCAGCAGGCTCTCACCGAGCTCGCAGACCGACGGCGGGTCGTGAGGGTGATGATCGGAGGGGACGAGCGCTGGGCCGCCATCGAGGATGTGGCTCGGTTGCGTGACGGTCTCGGTGTTCAGCCGCCCGCCGGCGTGCCCCAGACCTTCCTCGAGCCGGTGGACGATCCGCTCGGGGACATCGTCGGGCGTTTTGCGAGAACTCATGGACCGTTCGGGACCGGCGAGATCGCTTCGGCACTTGGCATGCCCATCGGCGCCGTCCAATCGGCTCTCCAACGGTTGGAGCACTCGGGCCGAGTCACCCAGGGAGCCTTCCGGCCGGGGGGCCAGGGCAGGGAGTGGATCGACGAAGCGGTTCTGAAGCGTCTCAAGAGGCGCTCGCTCGCCGTCCTGCGAGACGAGATAGAGCCGGTCGAAGCCCGCGCTCTGGCCCAATTCGAGATCGGCTGGCAGAGGGTCAGCCCCGAACCACCCAGAGGGGTCAACGCATTGTCGGACGCCGTCAGAAACCTCGCCGGCGTGTCCGTGCCGGCTTCGGTGCTCGAGAGGGACGTGCTGGCTGCGCGTGTCGCCGACGCCGGTAACGGGATCGACTCGTTGATGCTCTCCGGAGACCTGGTGTGGCTGGGGGGTGGATCGCTCGGGATGCGAGATGGAAGGGTGGCCCTCTACCCGAGGAGGTCGGTGGCCGTGCTATGGCAGGGCCCTGACGCCGACATCGACATGTCGAGCCGGTCGACCGAAATCCTCTCCTTCCTCGACCAGAGGGGCGCGAGCTTCTTCGCCGACATCTACCACGGCACTGGTGGAGGGGACCCCGAGGAATCCCTGGACGCTCTGTGGGACCTGGCCTGGGCCGGTTACTTGACAAACGACACGTTCGAGCCGGTACGGGCCTTCACAAGGCGGCGCCGCGGGCGGTCGCGGGGACGGAGCGCCCTCGCCTCTTCCTTCCCTGCCCACGCCTCTGGCCGGTGGTCGCTCACCGAAGGTCTCTCGACACCACGTCCGAGCCCAACCGAGTCTCGAGCCGCCTGGGCGGAGCTGCTCCTCGACCGACACGGTGTCGTGACGCGCTCCACAGTCCTTGCCGAGGGGTATCCGGGCGGCTTCAGTGCCCTGTACCCGGTGTTCAGCCACATGGAGGAGACTGGTCGAATCC
>JBFFIL010000244.1:0-2784 GCA_041556535.1 Acidimicrobiia bacterium
CGCGCCCGTCATTCCGCTCCCTGCGAATATCACCGCGTGCTCGCCCTCGGTTCCTCCGACATGGTCCCGGATTATCCGCCGAGCGTCTTCTCTGAACTTGGTCGTCTGGAGCCCTGTGCCCGAAGTCTCGGTGTGGGTGTTGGCGTACAAGGGGAGGACCTGGGTGCGGATGTGATCCTCTATGAATGAGAGTGACCGTCCCGAGGCCGTGTAGTCGGCGTAGGTGACCCTGCGCAACCCGAACGGAGTCTGCACGGCGGTGTCCTTGCCGATCACCGATTCCCGTACTCTCTCGACCAGTTCCACTCCGGAAGATCCCTTTCGTGAACCTAAGGTTCAGCGCCTCCTAGATGCGACACACAACATTAGGTACGCATGTCTGACGAAACCATCGTCACCGTCGGTGGCGAGGAGCTCCGGATCTCGAGCCCGGACCGGGTGGTGTTCCCCGAACAGAGATGGACGAAGCTCGATGTCGTCAGGCATTTCGCGACGGTGGCCTCCGGCGCATTGCGCGGGATTAGGGGGCGCCCCACGATGCTGAAGCGCTACATGACGGATGTGACCGTCGATCCGATCTACCACAAGCGGGCGTCGAGGAACTCTCCGTTCGAGACCGTGCAGATCAGGTTTCCCTCGCAGAGACCAGGCAGGATGAATGTTCCGAGGACCGAGGCCGATGTGGTTCGGCTGGCCCAACTCGGGTGTCTCGACTTTCACCCCTGGCCCGTCCGAGCCGAAGATACCGAGCACCCGGACGAGATCCGCTTCGACTTCGACCCCACTCCCGGCATAACTTTCGATCAGGTGAAAGCTGCCGTCGCCGGAGCCAAACTTCTCCTCGACGAGCTCGGGCTGGTGGGCTGGCCGAAGACGACGGGAAGTCGCGGTATCCACGTGTACGTGCGCATCGAGCCGATATGGAACTTCTTCCAAACTCGAAGGGCGGTCCTCGCATTCGCACGCGAGCTGGAACGCCGGATGGAAGGGCTGGTGACGACCAAATGGTGGAAGGAGGAACGGCACGGCGTCTTCGTGGACTACAACCAGAACGCCAGGGACAAGACGGTCTCATCTGCGTACGGGGTGCGTCCCACCGGATTCGTATCGGCTCCGATCACGTGGGACGAGTTGCCCGCGATCCAGATCGAGGACTTCCCGATGGGCTCCTTCGCCGATCGGTGGGTGGCTGTAGGCGACCTGACTGAGGGAATCGATGCCTCCGCGGGAAGGATCGACACCCTCCTGGAATGGGTGGTCCGCGACGACGAGGACGGCCTCGGGGACGCGCCCTGGCCACCCCACTACCCGAAGATGCCCGGAGAGCCCCCCCGTGTCCAGCCTTCCAAGCAGCGGCGGCCGGACGACGAGTATTGAGCCGTCAGAGGGCGTCGCGGCGACGCAACGCCCAGGTCAGGGAAGCGGTCCCCACGACGAGCACGGCGCCCAGCTTCACCAATCCGGGCCCGACCCCGACACCCACCTCGCCCATGAGCTCGGTGGCCTCAGGACCCAATCGGGGCACGAGATCGGCCAGGATCGACACCGAGATCCTCCAGATCGACAGCTGGCCTATGCCGGCGATGGCCGACCCGACGATCATCTCCCCGATGATGAGATAGCCGAGCCCCACGAGGGTCGACCGGGGCACCAGGTAGCCGAGGGGGACGAAGACGGCGGCGTATCCGACCGCGCCTGCGAAGAAGAGCAGCAGGCCCGGAAGGGCGATCGAGAGGTCGCCGCCTACGGCCGCCAATGCCAGCACGGAGGCCGCCCATCCGGCCAGAGCAAGCGTCCCCGCAGCGGAGACGCCCGCCGCGATGGAGGAGACGGCGATCGAAAGGCGTGTTATGGGTCGCATGTAGATGTATGGGAGCGTTCCCGCGTCTCTCTCCTCTCGGAGAGTCGCGACCGTCAGGATCAGCGCAGCTATGGCAAAGGAGAATCCTGAAGTCGGGATGATGTCGTTGTAGATGACCCCCAACTCCGACGAGTCGGCGTCGAATGCGGTGAGCCAATAGGCGAGAGCAGGTATCGAGGACAGGGCGACCAGGGCGACGACCCGTCCTTTCTTCATCATGCGCCGGTAGAGGTGCGCGGTGAGAGTCATCAGCGCGCCTCGACGAGGTAGCGGAACACCGACTCCAGCGACTCGTCGGACGGCTCGACGTGGGTTATCGCCACGCCTCTCTCGGCGGCGACTTGCGGGAGAGCGAAGGCCAGCGATCCCGCGTCGGACGCCTCGACGGTGAGCGTGCCGTCTTGGACCCTGAGGCCGACGACGCCGTCGGTCGCAATGAGCCCCGCCGCGAGCGCCCGGGGATCCGTGCATCTGACGTAGACCTGCCTGGGGTGGTCGGTCATCGCGGCGCGAATGGTGGCCACGCTTCCCACGGCTGCGAGCCGGCCGTCGACCATCGCCACCACCCGGCCGGCCATCCTCTCCACCTCTGCGAGCACGTGTGAGGACACGATTAGCGTTCGCCCTGCCTCCCCCAGCTCCTTGAACAGCTGAATCAGCTCGGCCCTCTGAACCGGATCTGCCCCATTCAACGGCTCGTCCAGGAGCAGGATCTCCGGGTCGGACACCAGGGCCGCAGCCACCTTGGCGCGCTGTCTCATCCCTTTGGAGAAACCCCCCAGGCTCCGACCGGCGTCCCCGGTCAGGTTGACCGTCTCCAGGGCCGCAGCGGCGCGCTCGGCGGGACGGTCGACTCGAGCAAGCCTCGCGGCCAGCTCTACGAACCTGGTGGCAGTGTGACGCTCGTAGATCGCCTCGTCCTC
>JBFFIL010000245.1:0-2771 GCA_041556535.1 Acidimicrobiia bacterium
GGTTCTCTATGCCTATCCGCTCCATCCGGCTGGAAGGCCTGAGAAACTGAGGGTCGCCCACCTCCCCGATGTCACTGCTCCGATGCTCTTCTTCCAGGGGACCCGGGACGCTCTCTCCCGTTCTGAGTTGTTCGACAGGCACATACGACCTCTGCCCAACGCCGACGTCGTGGTTGTCGAAGGCGCCAGCCATGCAACCAAGGGGGGTGGATGGACCCCTGAGAGCCTGTCCCGGTTCCTGGTGGCCGAGACCGGGGACTGGATAGCGACGGTCTCATCTGGCGGAAGGCGGCCGCACCGGCAATAATCGGCTCACCCCTTCATCCCCAAGGAGTCTTCCCATGTCGCAAATCAGTCTGCGCGCCGAGGCAGGGCGAGCACCAGGGTCCCGCGAGTCGCGGCGTATCAGACGCCGCGGGCAAGTGCCCGGCGTCGTCTACGGCAAGGGTGTCGATCCCATCCCCGTGGCGGTGGACGCTCACGACCTCCATGTGGCCCTCCACACCGAGGCCGGAACGAACGCGATCATCAGCCTCGAGGTCGACGGTGGGGAGACCTTGACCACGATGGCAAGGGTCGTAGAGCGGCACCCGTTTCGTAACGAGTATCGCCACATCGACTTCGTGACGGTCGACCTGACCCAGAATGTGACGGCCGAGGTCGCCATCAGCTTCGAGGGCACTCCGGCAGGAGTCCGGGAGGGTGGCGTGTTCAGCCCGCGGAGGACCCACGTCACCATCGAGGTTCTTCCGACCGAGATCCCCAGCTCGATATCGCTTGACGTCTCCGAAGTCGACATCGGCGGCTCGCTTCGAATCGCCGACCTTCCCGAGATCGACGGCATCACCTACACCGAGGACCTCGACGCCGTCGTCATGTCTGTCACCACGCCGGCCGCTGAGATCGTCGAGGAGCCGGAGGAGCTCGAGGAAGAGTTTGCCGAAGGTGAGGAGCCGATCGAAGGTGAGGAGCCTGAAGAGGGTGCTGAGGCCGAAGGCGGGGCCGAGGGCGAAGACACCGGGTGAGTCGAGAGGCCTGATAGTCGGTCTCAGGAATCCCGGGTCCGACTACGAGGGCACCCGGCACAATCTGGGCTACGAGGTTGCATCGCTCGTGGTCTCACGAGCCGACGAGTCCCTGAAGCGGGCGCCTGGCCGTCTCCGCGGGATGGTGGCCGGCCTTGCCGATGGTACGAGGGTCCTGGTCCCGAATACCTACATGAACGAGTCGGGCGAGCCCGTCAGGGCCACACTCGCCTACTTCAGAATCGATCCTTCGGACATGCTCGTGATCCACGACGACATAGATCTGCCCTTTGGGCGGCTGCGCCTTCAGGTGGGCGGGGGAAGCGGAGGCCACAACGGGATTCGGTCAGTCGAGGCCACGCTCGGGACTGCCGGGTTCTCCCGTCTGAAGATGGGCGTGGGCCGTCCGCCCGGCTCGGCTGACCCTGCCGACTTCGTTCTACGGAGGTTCACCAAGAAGGAGCGCCCGGAAGCCGACGTGATTGTCGAGGACGCCGCGGACATAGTCCAGATGTGGCTGTCCGACCGGTCGAGGGCGCAGGAGTCGGCGGCTCACCGAGGACGGGATGGCTGAGCACATAGGTTCCATCGATCAGGGGACCACGTCCACGCGATTCATGATCTTCGACGGGGCGGGCTCGGTCGTCGCGCGGCAACAGAGGGAGCATTCTCAGCAGTTCCCGCGCCCCGGGTGGGTTGAGCATGATCCGTCCGAGATCTGGTCGACCACTCTCGCAGTCATCGAGGCAGGCCTCGACGAAGCCGGTATCGGGGCGTCCGACCTCGACGCCATCGGTATCACCAATCAGAGGGAGACGACGGTCGTGTGGGATCGATCGACGGGCGACCCTGTGGCGAATGCGATCGTGTGGCAGGACACGCGCACCTCTGAGCTATGTGCCGAGCTGTCCGGAGATGGAGGTATCGACCGGTTTCGCCCGACCACCGGGCTACCTGTGGCCACATACTTCTCCGGCCCGAAGATCCGGTGGCTTCTCGACGACGGTGACCTCCACGATGCCGCGGCAAAGGGCGAGCTGGCATTCGGGACCATCGACTCCTGGCTTGCGTGGAACCTCACCGGTGGCCCCGAGGGAGGCATCCATGTGACCGACGTGACGAACGCTTCGAGGACACTGCTCTTCGATCTGGGGACCACGACCTGGGACTCCGACCTCTGCCTCGAGATGGGTGTTCCCTCAGCGATGCTCCCGGGAGTCGTCGACTCGGTCGGGGTGATGGCCAGGTGCACGGGTCTCCTCGACGGCGTTCCCCTGGCGGCGATCCTCGGGGACCAGCAGGCTGCCTTGTTCGGACAGGCTTGTTTCGAGCCCGGCGACTCGAAGAACACCTACGGGACGGGCAACTTCATGCTGATGAGCACGGGGACCGAGGTGATTCCCTCGAATTCGGGTCTTTTGACGACCGTCGCCTACCGCATCGCCGGCGAGGCCACTGTCTACGCCCTCGAAGGATCGGTAGCAGTCACCGGCTCGCTGGTCCAATGGCTGCGTGACAACCTCGGGATCATCTCTTCCGCCTCGGATGTCGAGAAGCTGGCGGCCAGCGTCGAGGACAACGGCGACGTCTACTTCGTGCCTGCGTTCTCGGGGCTCTTCGCGCCCTACTGGCGATCGGACGCGAGGGGAGCGGTGGTCGGGCTGAGTCGCCATTCGGAGAGAGGTCATGTCGCCAGGGCCGCGTTGGAGTCGACTGCGTTTCAGACAGCCGACGTCCTCGACGCCA
>JBFFIL010000246.1:0-2767 GCA_041556535.1 Acidimicrobiia bacterium
CGTCCGATTGGACCCGGTCGGTGATGAGATCGGCCAACTCGCGGAATGTTCGCACCTTCACGCCGTCGACGACTGCCGCGCCGCTCTCCGTCCCCTCGGCGTGGCGAAGCTGCGCCATCACGTTGTAGACGACGGTGGTGTACAGCGCACGGTCGTCCTCGGCGTCTGCGAACAGGAACGGAAGCAGGTCCTGGGAACAGAACTCGTGGATGCTCCAGAAGAACGACGTCACGTCCGAGCGCGAGGCCACGTCGGCGGTCGCCTTCGGATCATCCAGGCGCGGCGGGGCGAACAGTCCCACGGACTCGAAGGGAGTCGACGGAAGCCCGAGCGCCGTATACCGCTTGCGGTTGGTGTCGTCGAGACGCGAGTTGACCCGGTCGAGCTGGAGCAGGTCTTCGCCCTTGACATTGAACACGAGGGCCTTCGTGTTGACTGCGGCGGCGCCGAGCACCCCCGAGCGAAACAGCGAGTGGAGCAGGAAGGTCGCATAGCTGGTCTTTGTTGCAACACCCGAGATGCCCGAGATGTTGACGTGCGCGCCCCGCTCGCCGTTGATGAAGTCGAAGTTGACCCAGAACGGCTCTCCCACCCTGGACAGGCCAACGGGGAGACGTCGCTCCATGCGGTCGAAGAAGAGCGCACGCTCTCTCTCGTCCCCTTCTGCGACGCGCACCGGCTGGCCCGGCCGCGGAGGGACGAATACCTCTGGCTCGAACCTCGTCGCTGAGATCTGCGCCACTTCGGTCACCTCTGCAGGGAGAATCCCGTCCTCGATCAGGAACACGTCGGAGTCGAACCGGGCTCCCTCGTGTCTGGCGATCACCTGGCCGACAGTGCCGTACATCCGGACCACCTCGCCGGTGGGCAACACTCGCTCCAGGGCAACCACGTCGTCGAGTTGCAGGTACTCCCCCGCGGCCACTCCCACCCAGAATTCGAGAGGGGTTGAGTCCTTGGTGCCGATGACACGGCCCACCATTTCATTCATCATCGGCGAGAGTAGACAGCGGTCATGACAGAATCCGCCGCAAGCTTCCGATCGTGAGCCTCGTCGTCTTCCCGTTCAAAGAGGAGAGCCCCGACCTCCTGGGGAAGAACATCTCCGCCGCCGCGGCCCACCCGGCCGTCGACGAGGTGTGGGCGGTGGCTTCGAGCGAAAGCGACGTCACTTCTGCGGTCCTGGAGGTTGTCGAAACGGCGTCCGTCTCGGTGGGCACCCCCGTCGACGTGTTCCCACAGGAGCGAATCGGCACCTTCCGGCCGGGCAAAGGAGACGGGATGAACACCGCCATCGCGCTCGCCGCTGACAGGGGTTTCGACCGGGTCCACTTCTACGACGCAGACATCACCAACTTCGACGCTCGATGGATCGAGGGCGCCGAGGCCGCGGCCGACCGTGGCTACGAAGTGGTCAGGCATCGCTATCCACGAGCAGCCACCGACGCAATGATCACATGGATGGTCACCCGACCGGCGCTTGCCATGCTCTTCCCCGGGTCGCTGATACCACAGTTGGGCCAGCCTCTCGGAGGAGAGATGTTGCTGACATCCAAGGTGGTTGGTGCCCTGGCCGAGGACCCCTTCGTGGCAGCGCGATCGGACTGGGGGATCGACACCGTTCTCAGTCACGCCACATCCGTGCTCGGCGTGCCCATGTACGAGCACAACCTCCAGGAGGGCAAACGCCACTCCCTGTATGGCTCGCTGGCCGAGTTGCGAGATATGGTGGTCGAGTGCCTGGACGCGGCCAGGTCGCTCCGCAGCCGCGCCCGCCCCGCCCCGGGCTCTGTCCTCGAGAAGGACCTGCCCGCACCGGCGCCGGCCGACCTGAAGGAGATAGTTGCCTACGACTTCGATGCGACTGTGGCGTTGCTCGTGGAGGGCTGGACCGCCGAGGAGACGAGCCTCGCGGAGCTGCTGCCCGACGGTATCGGGGACTTGCTACTGCAGAGCAAGTCCGCACCGAACTTCTCCTTCATGAACGCCGACCGTTGGGGGGTCGTTCTGGGTCACCTCCTCGATGGCTTCGTGCTCGGCGAACCCGCCTGGGAGGCACTCGCCTTTCGGCTCTGGCTGAGCCGGGTCCTCGCGTACACCACCGGGCCGGCCCTGGAGGGGTACGACGATGCGATGGACTACCTGGAGGCGACGATCCGCGAATATGAGAAGAACGCCGACCACCATGTCGTGCGATGAGCACGGTCTGGGTTGTCGTCGCGGGCATAGCCGGAGGCCTGGCCGGGGCCATGCAGTCCCAGTCACTCGGCATTCTCGAGCAGAGGGCGGGGACGTTCGCTTCGACCTTCGTGACATACGGTGGAGGTGGATTGGCGATCGGGCTCGCCATGCTCGCGATGCGGGGAGCACGCCTCTCGGACCTGCGCGACGTTCCCTGGTGGGCCTTCACTGCAGGCCTCATGGGGCTCGTGATCGTCGCCACGCTCGGGATCACGGTCTCCAGACTGGGCCTGGGAGCAGGGCTCACGCTGTTCACGGGGTCGACGCTCGTGCTCGCAGGCGTCATCGACCACTTCGGGTGGTTCTCCGCCGCGCACCCTCTCGACGCCAGGCGACTCTCAGGCATTGCGCTGGTCGTCTTCGGCACCTGGCTGGTTGTGGGAGGCGACTAACCGGAGGCAATTGCTGCCAGTGCCGCCAGCGTCATGGCGATGCCCGCCACCTGCCGTCCCCGGAGCCGCTCATGGTTCACCACTCGCGCCATCAGCACCGTCACGGCCGGGTAGAAAGATGCCGAAACCGCGGC
>JBFFIL010000247.1:0-2742 GCA_041556535.1 Acidimicrobiia bacterium
CACGGTCACCGGATTCGGAGTGATCGCCATCCATACGATGACCGCGGACGTCGCATCCTCTATCCGGCTCGCCAGTGCGTTCCTCCTGGCGGCCAACCTCGCTCAGGTGGCCGTCGAGTTTCGACCAGGGCCCGCGTGGCCCGACCGGAACGCCTGGATCCTGGCCTGGGTGTTGCAGGGGCTCGTCGTCACCGGCGTGGTCGTGGCTGCAATCAGAGGCGACGTCGGCCTGTTCCAGCTGATTCTGATCCTCGAACTCGGGTTTCCCATGTCCATGTTCTTCAATACGGTCAGGGAGACCGCACGCGCCTGACCTTGGAGAACGTTACCGGACGGCAACTCGATCACCGGTCGGCCCAGAAGACCCTCCCTCCCTCGATGCGCCTTCCAGTCCCTCAGTCAGAAGGACTCCTGCTGGTCACTCAGCAGCATCACCAGTTCGTCGATCACCTCTCCTCGGGCGTTCGAATAGCCTCGATCCCGTCCGACCTCGGTGAAGCCGTTCTTCTCGAGCACACGACGCGACCCCGAGTTGTCCGCGGCCACGCGCGCGTAGATCGGACGCTCCGCTATCTCGGTCAGCAGGAGTCGCACTGCCTCGGTAGCGATGCCATCGCCCCATCTGGCCCGGTCGATCCAGTAGGTGATCTCCGGATCAGCGTCGGTGTCGAATTTGATGATGTGACCGACTGGTACCCCGTCCTCCTCGATGGTTCGCGCCACCCAGGTCGAGTGGGAGAGCACACGGTCCCAGTGTGCTTCGAAGGACTGGCGGTCGGTTGGGTCGGCCGGGACGAATGCCGCCTGGTGACGGGCTCCTTCGTCCTGCTGGTGAAGGAAGAAGGCATCCCGATCACCGGGTTCGACATCCCTCAGCCTGACTCTGCTCACACCTTCCGAAGCCACGCTTCCGCCACGTCGAAGAAGGGCTCGTCGCCCCTGGTCAGCGCCTCGACTATCAGGGCCGCCGCGGTCCTTGCGTTCTGAATCATCTCGGCCGTGTACCCGTACTCGACCTGATGGACCTCGAACTCGTCCTCGTCCTCCACGTGAACGACGCCCCCCGGCGTCATGGCGACGTCCAAGTCGAGGTCGATCATCTCGTACCGGTTCTCGCCGACCCAGCGCGGAGGCGTGTTGATGTCGACGAACAACGAGTAGTTGCCCGAGTTCGCACCGTTGTAGTGGAGATGCCACCACCCATCGTGGGGGGCGCAGAAGACTGCGTCGCTCGGCGTGGGGCGGACCTCGTCATGCCCCTTCCAGCGGCGGGAGCCGGCCGGCACCGAGATCCATCTTCCGTAGTCGTCCTCGCCCATATAGCCGCCTTCGAAGCCCCAGTGAAGGTGATTCGGGTTCTTCAGGAATTGAACTGTCACCAGACGCATCCCCGAACGCTAGATGGACAGCAGTTCAGATTCCTCCTCGATTCTTTAATCGCTGTGACTAGCCGATACCGCTTCGTAAACTCCCGGGCGATGTACCGAACCACCGGGCTTGGGATCCTCGCTGTCGGGGCGATCGTCACGTTCCTCACGGTCTTCACCGGGTTCAACCACTCCGTGAAGAGTTGGGAGGTAGACCGCAACACAGGCGACGTGTCACAGGTTGCCATCGCCTGTCCGGCCCCTGTCGGAATCGTCTTCGGCGATGCCGAGACGGAGGCTGATCCGGCCTGGGGTCAGAACCTGTGCGTCAGAACCGGCCAACGCCTCTTCTTCAGCGGTGTGGCGGTGGCCATCGTGGCGCTGGGGCTCGGGTCGTGGGCTGTCAGCCGGGGGCCACGACCTGTCACCAAGTCCATTGACACTCTTCCTTCTTTCGGGGCAGACTCGGGTCGCGACTGACCGTTCAAATTCCCTCTCATTCGTTGGACTTTCACCCCAGCGACGAATCTTCGAGTCGCTTCCGCTTCGCCGGTGCCGCCAATACAATCGGACGACGATGTATAGGAACGGTGCGATCGTCTCGCTGGTCATAGGTGTGGCCCTTGTCTTCTCCCTGGCCTTCACCGGCTTCGACAAGACGATCAGCCAATGGGAGTACGACGAGAAGGGGAACCCCCAGCGGGTCTCGATCCCGTGCGACACCCCCTGGAATCTGGTGTTCGCCGACAGCTACCTCGATGCCGAGCCGGCTTGGCACGGTGAGAGATGCCTCCCCTCCGCAAGGATCCTCCTGATCGAGGCCGGAATCGTGACGGCGGTGGCCCTCGGCCTTGCGCTTCGGGGATTCTCGAATGGGCCGAGGCCTCCAACCAAGCCGATGAGAGACCTTCCCCAACTCGAACGTCTAGGCGGCTGACCGCCGCCAAGCGCAATTTGCACTACGGGGATAGTGCTTATACATTTCTGGGTCGTTAGGTACCGAACGACTCCGGGAGCGCCATCGTGAAGTCGACCCTTCCCCTATTCGCCGCTCTCACTCTCATAGTCGGGGCCTGTGCGACGGACGGTGTCAGCGATGGGACACTCATCGTCTACTCCGGTCGCTCCGAGGAGCTGGTCCAACCCCTGATCGACGACTTCGAAGCGGCAACGGGTATCGACGTCGAGGTCCGATACGCAGGATCGACCGATCTCGCCGCCACGCTCCTCCAAGAAGGCGCCGGCTCTGAGGCCGACGTGCTGTTCGTGTTTCGGACCGAGGATGCCCGCTACCTCACCGCCTACCGGCACCACCTCGGCCCCGCCGTGGTGATCGGGAACGCCACGGTCGTCCTCACCGCCCAAGACGCCCCAA
>JBFFIL010000248.1:0-2741 GCA_041556535.1 Acidimicrobiia bacterium
ACGACCACGACTCAGGCGAGCACGACCACGACTCAGGCGAGCACGACCACGACTCAGGCATCTACGACCACGACTCAGGCATCTACGACCACGACTCAGGCATCTACGACCACGACCGAGGCGAGCACAACTACAAGTGAGGCCTCGACGACCTCGACGACCATCGGTGGCACAACGGTCTCATCGACCCTCCCCTTCACCGGGGCCGAGAGCGGTTCGATGGCAATGGTGGCGCTGAGCCTGATGGCTGCGGGCATCATCGCGGTCATCTTCGGAAGATCCCCCGCCGCTGAGACCAATTCGTAGGCAGTACGGCAGGTCGAAGACGGCGGAAGCCCCGGAGTCGTCACCACGCTCCGGGGCTTTTCCCTGTCCGGGCGGTTGGACGGCTGCCGCCGAGAAGATCGAACGCAGCGACCCAGCCAAACAGCGCCCCGCAAGCTTCGGCTAGCGCTCGGGAGGCTTCGGGACGAGCACAGGCGTCGATTCCTTGTAGGCCTGGTATGCCTCTTCATCTCCCCAGCGCTGGTCCGATCTCGCTTCGAGCATGGGGATGCCACTGACGCGTGTCAGCAGGACTATGACGAACACCGGTGAGATCAGAGCGATCCACTGCCATCCCGACAGAATCGGCACCGCCATGATCGCGATCCCTGTCCACAACAGGATCTCACCGAAATAGTTGGGGTGACGCGACCACGCCCACAGCCCAGTAGTGATGAATCGGCCCTCGTTGGTGAGGTCTCCTCGAAACGCCGTTTTCTGTCGATCGGCGACCACCTCGATCGCGAAACCGGCAACCCACAGGGCGATGCCCGCGTAGGCGACAGGGCCCAGGTTCTGGCGCTGGGAGGTGGTGATGATCACCAGTGCTGCCGATGCGGTCAAGAGCACCCAGAGACCCTGGACCGTCCAGGCCATGAGGAACCTGACTGGGTTGGTCTTTATCTGGTCGAATCTCCCGTCGCGGCCCTCTCGTCTGATACGACCAAAGAGGAAGGAGCCCAGCCGCAGGGCCCAGACCACTACGAGCGCCGCAGCGATGACTGCGCGTGCGTCTAGTTCGGCACTGAGGAGAACCGCCACCACCGTCACGGTCACATAGGTCGCGCTCCCTGTCAGGTCGTAGAACTTCTCTGTACTCGCCGAGTTCGATGGGATGAAGACGACCCAGTTGATCACGAACGCCGCTGCCCCGCAGAGCGCGAACACCGGAACGGAGCCAACCCGCGCGCCCCCGTCGCTGCCGGCTACGGAGACGACGGCTCCGACCGCGACCGCGGCACCCATGGCGATGAGTGACCTCGATGTGGTGCTGTCCATGCCGAGAAGATAGACACGCTCAGCGGTTGAGCGTCGGCCGGCAACGAAAGAGTCGTGCTTGCTATGTTGGCCCCGTGAGACGAAACCTGTCCCTGATTCTGGTCGCGGCTCTGGCCTTGTCGGCCTGTGGGGGAGCGGCCACCGACTCAACGACCACCACTTTGGGCACGCCGATCACGTCGCCACCCGGGTCGACGGTTCCGTCGGATGACCCGACCACGACGGCTGCGGGGGCGGTTGATGCCCCCGAGCTCGGTGGGACGTCGTGGAACGTGACCGACTACCGCACGCCCGGCGGCGCAATCACCAATGTGTGGAAGACCGATGTGACGATTTCGTTCTCGGCCGACGGGATGGTCTCCGGGTCGGCCGGCTGCAACGAGTATCAGGGCATGTGGGCCGTGTCCGGGACATGGAACCCGTTCGAGTCCGGCGTCCCCGACCCGGAGGATGGCCAGGAGCTGACCCTCAGCTCACTCTCCTGGACCGAGATGGCTTGCGATGACCAAGCGATCATGGAACAGGAAGGCGAGATCCTCGACCTTCTCCAGCAGGCGGGCCGCTGGGTACTCATTCGGGGCAACTTCAACCTCCGCGACGCAGACGGGAGTTTTCTCTTCGAGGCCGAACCGGCCTGATCGAGACCTGGTTGGTGTCACGGGACCGGATTCCGCGTCGGTCTTGACTGCTGCTACGCAAACCGGGTTCCTATCCTCGACCGGTCATGAGTCTCGCTTTCGACCTTGTTCTTATCTTCGTCCTCAGAGCCATCGACGTTGGCCTCGCGACGGTGCGAATCGTCTTGCTCGGCCGGGGCAAGCGCGGCACCGCCTCGATGCTCGGCTTCGTCGAATCGCTGATCTGGGTGCTTGCCGCGTCACGGGTGCTGGCCGCGTTGGACGATCCGTGGCGAATGGTCGCCTTTGCCGCCGGTTTTGCCACCGGCACCTACGTGGGGTCGATGGTGGAGCAGTGGCTGGCCATCGGCCAATCCCTGATACGGGTGGTGGCTCCGACCTCCTCGGACCCTGTCGCGCCTGTTCTTCGCGCGAATGGATTCCCTGCAACGATCTTCTCGGGTGAGGGGAGCGAGGGAGATGTCAGGCTGACCCTGGCGGTGGTGCCTCGAAGACAAGTCCCGGAAGTCATCGATCTGGTCCACACGGTCAATCCGGTCGCTTTCGTCACCGAAGACCAAACCTCGTCCATCGATCTGGCAGCTCGCCATGACCGCGATGTGCGCAAGTGACCGCTGACCGACTCGAGACGGCACATCGGCACCCACCGACCTGGAGCTTGTGCACGTCGCCAGACTGAGCCACAGATGAGGCACTTCGTGCGGCCGCGCCGGTGCTTGGCGGTCAGACGAGGGCGGGCGTCCTGACTCTCCCTCGGTAGGCTCAAATGGACATGTGGAG
>JBFFIL010000249.1:0-2739 GCA_041556535.1 Acidimicrobiia bacterium
CAGGCCGGCGAGAAGGTCCGGGCGAAGGAAGGCGCGTTGGTATGTGCCGAGTGTCGAGACGATCGGGATTCTTGTCAGGACGCCTTTGATGCCAGCCCTCCTTCAAGGGCATGGAACATACCGCCTCGTACGATTGGCAAGATCAGCCGGCCACGGGCTCGAAGCGCGCGGTGAAGTGTCTGAGCCAGGGGGCCTGCCTGACGATGCGATAGCCCGCCATGGCGTCTGCCCGGCCGGCCACGTCTCGGACGACCTCTGCCACGTAGTCGATGTGGCTCTGTGTGTAGGTCCTCCGCGGGATGGCCAGACGGACGAGCTCCATGTCGGCCGGCTCCTCGGTGCCGTCGTCGCGC
Source organism: Acidimicrobiia bacterium (assembly GCA_041556535.1). Taxonomy (GTDB): domain Bacteria; phylum Actinomycetota; class Acidimicrobiia; order Spongiisociales; family ZC4RG35; genus JAWWBL01. The sequence goes on from JBFFIL010000249.1 coordinate 354, forward strand.
AGGACCCCGAACATCACCGAGCCGATCTCGACTCCCCTGACCCCGCCGGCGAGATAGAGCTCGACTGCGAGAGCCTGGGCTGGATACTCATGCGCTGGGATGTGACCGAGCAGTCGGCCGGCGTCGATGTAGACGGCGTGGCCGCCCGGTGGTTGGATGATCGGCACTCCCGCTTCGACGATCTTCTCGGCCAGGTACTCGATGGACCTGACCCGGTAGCGCAGGTAGTCGACATCCACGACCTCCTTGAGGCCCCTCGCGATCGCCTCGAGGTCGTACCCCGCGAGGCCGCCGTAGGTCGGGAACCCTTCGGTCAACACCAGCAGGTTCCGACAACGCTCCGCCAGCTCTTCGTCCCTCAGGGCTAGAAAGCCCCCGATGTTGGAGAGACCGTCCTTCTTTGCCGAGAAGGTGCAGCCGTCGGCGAGAGAGAACATCTCCCGGGCGATATCCTCAGGGCTCCGGTGAGAGTGTCCCGGCTCCCGCATGCGAATGAACCAAGCGTTCTCCGCAAAACGGCACGCGTCCAGGATCAACGGGACGCCGTGTTTCTCGCACAGCTCACTGACCGCCCTCAGGTTGTCCATCGAGACCGGCTGGCCCCCGCCCGAGTTGTTGGTGATGGTCACCATGACGAGAGGGATGCTCGACTCCCCGTCCGAGAGGACCTTCGCAAGCGCGGCGACGTCCATGTTCCCCTTGAACGGGTGAACTGAGGCCGGCTCTAGACCCTCTGGGATGACCATGTTCAGCGCGGTGGCCCCCTGATACTCGACGTTGGCCCGTGTCGTGTCGAAGTGTGTGTTGTTCGGAACGACGTCTCCCGGCTGCAAGGTCTCGGTGAAGAGGATCTTCTCGGCGGCGCGCCCCTGATGGGTGGGGATCACCTCCGGCATCCCGGTGAGAGACTGGACGGCTTCCCTGAACCGAAAGAACGAACGGCTCCCGGCGTAGCTCTCGTCGCCGACCATCATCCCGGCCCACTGCTGCGCAGACATCGCCCCGGTGCCCGAGTCGGTTAGAAGGTCGATCGTCACCTCGTCGGCGTGGAGGCCGAACAGGTTGTAATGAGCTCGCTCGATAGCCGTCTGGCGGTCCTCCCGGGTGGTCAGCGCAATGTCCTCGACCGAGTGGATCCGGAACGGCTCGATGATGGTCTTGAAGCCCACGCCCCGAGAATGCCTGCCAACGAAGGGATCTACCTAGGGTCCAACGGCTCTCCGGCCTGGGCCAGGAACAACACCACAGCCAGTTCGGTTGGTGCCAGAGTGGCCACCCAAGTGAAGCCCGAAGCGATAGCCGGCATCCGGCTCACCGACCCAGATGGGTCTCCGGCGGTCCTCGGCGAATTCGCAGCCGAGCCCCTGGCGGTGGTGCTCGTGCGCTACTTCGGATGCCTGCCATGCCAGCACTACCTGAGTGACCTCGACGATGTCGCCGGGGACCTCCCGGCTGGGAGTCGGGTGATAGCTGTCGGCGGATCGTCCCCCGCGCAGGCTCGCTGGCTGCGCGACACCAAAGACGTGCAGATCCCGCTGATGCTCGATCCTGCCCAACGTGTGAGATCGGTCGTGCAGCTCGGCACGCTGTCGATGCGGCAGCTCTCCAGCGGCCGGGGCTGGAGAAACTACGCACGTGCCATGCGAAACGGATTCCGTCCCCAGATACCGACCCAGCACATGAACCAGGCACCAGGGATAGCCCTCTTCGATGAAGGCTTCGCCATCGAGTGGGTCCATCGGGGAGAAATGATGGGCGACTACCCGCCGCTCGGCGATCTCGTCGAGCGCATCCGGAGCATCTCCGCGAAGCAGTAGTTCGTTCGTAGGCGAATCCGCCGGTAGGTTTCGGCGCGAGCTCCATGGCCTACATGTATCAACCCCAGGTCGAGACGATGGGCGCCGCCGAGAAGGCAGCCCTCCAGACATCGAGGCTGCGGGACCTCCTTCAACGTCTTTCCGCATCGGACGCTCCCTACTGGCGGGCAAAGCTCGACACTCTCGACGCAGACTCGATCCGCTCGATCAACGACGTGAAACGCCTGCCCTTCACGTGGAAGGACGAGTTCAGAGAGACCTACCCGTACGGGATGCTGGCGGTGCCGCGGGCCGACCTGGTTCGGGTTCACGCCTCCTCGGGCACTTCCGGGAAGCCGACCACAGTCGGGTACACGGCCCGGGACATCGAGGCTTTCGCCGAGGTCAACGCCCGGGCCGTCGCCGTCGCCGGCGGGCACCCGTCCGATGTCGTCCACGTCGCCTACGGATACGGCCTGTTCACGGGTGGGCTCGGGCTCCACTACGGGGTCGAGCGGCTGGGTGCGGGGGCCGTTCCCGCCTCTGGCGGAAACCCCGGGTTTCAACTCACGTTGATGGAGGACCTGGGG
>JBFFIL010000250.1:0-2734 GCA_041556535.1 Acidimicrobiia bacterium
CGTCGCCGAAGTCGCCGAGTTGCACGGGCTCCAAGCCGACCAGGCGGATCTGGTGCCGTTGTTGCTCCGGCCCGGGTTCACCACCGCTCCCGTGGTCACCGACTTCTCTGGGACCGGTGAGGGCTTGACGGAGGTGCTGAACGCAGCGGAGCGGGTGAGCGGTGCGCTGCACATCGAATCGGTGCCCGGCCAGGGGACCGTCGCGAAGCTGACACTTCCTCTATCGATGGTCCTCCAAAACATCGTGATCGTTGCGTTGGACGACCAGTTCTGGGGCCTTCCAGAAGCAGCAGTAGAGGCGGCGATACCGTTGGCGAAGGCCGAGATCGACACAACTGCATCCGGGCGCGAGCTCCACTTCCGAAGCGGCGCGATTCCATGCGTGTCTCTGTCCGCTGCGGTTGGGACGCCTGAGCCTTCGAACGAGAGCGAGCTTCTCGTGGTCAGCACGCGCTCCGGTCTCGTCGGGGTGACGGTGAGTGAGTTGATCGACAGGCGCAGGGTGGCCGTCAAGAGTCTCGGGCCGATCCTCGACGGTGCAGGCCACATCACCGGTGCCGCGCTGCTCGGAGGTGGTCAGGTGCTGGTTGTCCTCGATCCGAACTTTCTCGGCGTCGTCGCCAGGCAGCGTCCGCACATCGCTGAAGAAAGGCCGAGGGTCCTCGTGGTCGACGACTCGGTCGGGGCCAGGCAGCTTCTCTCTGCAACACTCACCGGCGCCGGGTTCGAGGTGGAGCTCGCCGGGGGCGCCCGTGAAGCGGTCCAGGCAGTCGCCTCCGACGGATTCGCCGCGATGGTGGTCGACTACTCGATGCCGCGGTCAAACGGGGTCGAGTTGGTCAGTGCGATGCGAGCTGCCGGCGTCCGTGTGCCCATCGTGATGGTTTCGGGCGTGGCGACAAACGAGGAGAAGGCTGCTGCCTGGGCGGCCGGCGTCGACGCCTATCTGGACAAGTTCGATCTCCGTCATGGTGTCCTGACCAGGACCCTGAGGCGGCTGATCGGCATCGATAGCGAGGATCGGCAGGCCTAGGAGTGACGCCTACAGTCGTCCACGGAGCTTCCCGATAACGAGTGCAAATGCCAGATCTCTCGCCCCTTTTGGACGTTGTCCCCTATGTCGCCCCCGTCATAGGCGTGATTGCCCTGCTCGGTGCTTGGAGAATCACCTCCTACGGTCGGGAGAGAGAGCGGGAGGTTCGTCGCCTGTCCGAAGAGGCCCACACCATCAAGGATGACTTCGTCGCCCTGGTGAGCCACGAGCTGAGGACGCCTCTGACGTCTATCGCCGGGTTCGCCGACACGCTCCAGCAGTCCTGGCAGGACCTGCCGCCAGTTGAGGTGGAGGAATTCCTGTCGATCATCAACCGCCAAGCCGTGTACCTGGGTGATCTCGTCGAGGATGTCTTGGTCATCCCGAGGCTCGAGGCCGACCGCCTTCGCCTCGACCCTGAGCTGTTCGACCTCGGTGACCTGATCGAGGACGTGGCCAACATGGTGTTCCCGAGCGGGGAGAAGTCCGCCCTGGTCACGCTTCCGGACGGTGTGCGGGTGCTCGCCGATCGGAGAAGGGTTTCCCAGATCATCCGCAATCTCATGGAGAACGCGCGGAAGTACGGCGGGGATCAGGTCATGGTCGAGGGCTTCGTCCTGGGTGACCAGTACCTGATCGTCGTCTCCGACAACGGGCCGGGCGTCCCGGACGCCGACATGCTCAAGGTGTTCGAGAAGTTCGAGCAGGTGTCGAAGGGTGACGCCCGGGAGTCGACCGGATTCGGCCTCGGTCTCCCCATCGCGCGGAGACTGGCTCGAGCGATGGGAGGGGACGTCTGGTACGAGCGGCGGTTCCCCACCGGAGCGCGTTTTTGCTACTCGCTGCCTCTGCGTCGCCGGGCGATCCTCGGTGGGACAGAGGCCGCGCCCGCCGGCGCCTCCGATCAGGCGTTGGCTCTGGTCGAGCTGCCCGAGAGCCACTCCAAGGTCTGACAACCGGGTCGCGAGTCGAGTCGGTGCCTCCCGGTACCATCGGCGGTAATGCAGGCCGAGTGGTTCATCGATGACGTCCCGGCGGATTCCCCTCTATTCAGAGATCTGAATCCGACCCAGCGCGACGCAGTGGCAGCCACCGAGGGGCCGCTGTTGGTGGTCGCTGGAGCCGGGTCGGGGAAGACCCGTGTCCTCACCTACAGGGTGGCTCATCTCATCCGTGACCTGAGGGTGCCGCCCGATGCGATCCTTGCAATCACCTTCACCAACAAGGCGGCCGACGAGATGAGAGAGCGTGTCGGTGCGCTGGTCGGAGGTGCCATTCGCTCGATGTGGGTGAGCACGTTCCACTCCGCGTGCGTTCGCATCCTACGCAGGGAGGCCCCGCGGCTCGGCTACCGGTCGGGTTTCTCCATCTACGACGATGCCGACTCTCTTCGGCTCCTGCGGATGGTGACAAAGGATCTCGATCTCGACTCGAAGCGGTTCCCGGAGAAGGCGATGAAGGCTGTGATCTCCAAAGCGAAGAACGAGCTGGTCGACTTCGAGTCATTCGCCGACGGGGGGGAAGGCTTCTTCCATGAGCAGGTGGCCGACATATACCGGCTCTACCAGCAACGCCTGGTGGAGGCGTCGGCTATGGACTTCGACGATCTCCTCATGGTCACCGTGGAACTCCTCGCCGCATTCCCAGACGTGCTGGCTCACTATCAGAGTCGCTTCAGGTATGTGCTCGTGGACGAGTATC
>JBFFIL010000251.1:0-2715 GCA_041556535.1 Acidimicrobiia bacterium
AGACACCCGACGCCGAAGCGGCATATCGGGACCTCCACGACCAGGGAGTGATCACCGACTACCGCTATGACCGCCTTCGTATCGGGTTCGGCGTCTACCACGACTCTGACGATGTGGATCGTCTCGTGGAGGTGGTTCAGGGGACAGGACACGCCTGAGCCGGCGTGCGGTAGTTTCGCGACATGCCGAACATGCCCGTGCTTCGGGTAGTCCCGCTGGCGAGGATCCGCAGACATGAGAAAGTCGACCCGATTCGCGTCGACCGCCTCACGCAGCGGATCGCCACCGAGGGGATACAGGTCAACCCGATGATCTGCAGCGAGGCTCCCAGCGGGGACCTGGCCCTTCTCGACGGGGCTACTCGAACCGAGGCCCTGCGCGGGTTGGGACTGGAGTTCGCCGTGATTCAGCTGGTCGAGCCGGAGGACGTGAGACTGGAGACCTGGCACCACGTGATCAGAGGGTGCCCGCCGCGGACGGTGCTCGACGCGGTGACGGCAGCCGGCGATCTCTCCCTGACGGAGGACACGGATCCCCCTCGTCTCCACACCGCAGCCGACGGAGTCTGGTCCGTGAGAGGCGAGGGAGTCAGCGCCAACGCCACGCTGTCCGCCCTTGTCGAGACATACATCGGTCGTTGGACGGTGAGCCGTGTGGCCGATCCGGCCACTGAGTCGGTCGAGTGGCGTTTTCCCGACTGGTCTGCCGTTGTCGAATTCCCGACACTGACCTTCGACGACGTCATGGTTTCCGCAGAGAGCGAGGACCTCCTGCCCGCCGGCATCACGCGATTCCTCGTGTCGGAGCGAGCTCTCAGACTCAATGCCGACCTGACCCTCCTCACCTCGCCCGGAACACAGGCCGACAAGCAGGAGGCTCTCGACGGCCTGCTCGAGGCACGGGCACAGGCGGGGAGGGTGCGGAGATACGAGGAGACCGTCTACATACTGGACGACTAGACGGCGACCTCTGGCCCGGTTGGCTCAGATCTGATACACTTCCACTCAGATTTACTGAGAACAGGAGTACCAGGTGAGTCTGGACAAGATGACTACAAGGTCCCGTGAGGCGCTGGTCGATGCGACCCGCGCAGCACGGGCCCACCACCATCCCTCGGTCCTCCCCGAGCATCTCGCGCTCGCCCTTCTCGCCCAGCAACACGGGATCATCTATCCGGTCCTCGACGCCGTCGGTGGCGACGCTCTCGAGCTTCGCCGTGGCCTGGAAGCGACCCTCGACAGCCAGCCACAGGCATACGGCGACGCCGAAGTCTCGACGAGCCCGCAACTGAGCCGGGTCCTGAACGACGCCGACAGATACCGGGAGGGCATGGGCGACGACTACGTGTCAGTCGAGCATCTGTTGCTGGGGCTGGCGGGGTCCGATGAATCGGTGGGCGAACTGCTCCGGGGAAAGGGCATAACACCAGATCGGCTCCGGGATGCCCTCGAAGGGATTCGGGGGGGACGCCGTATCACCACAGAGGACCCGGAGACGACTCTCAACGCCCTGGAGCAGTACGGGCGAGATCTCACCGGCGAGGCCCGCCAGGGAAAGCTCGACCCGGTTATCGGACGTGACGACGAGATCCGCCGCGTCATCCAGGTCCTGTCTCGCCGAACAAAGAACAACCCTGTAATGATCGGCGAGCCCGGCGTGGGAAAGACCGCGATCGTTGAAGGGCTCGCCCGGCGCATCGCCGACGGAGACGTGCCCGAAGGTCTGAAAACGAAGAGGATCGTCGCCCTCGACCTCGGCTCGATGGTGGCCGGGGCGAAATACCGCGGTGAGTTCGAGGAGCGTCTCAAGGCCGTCCTGGAGGAGATTGCTCAGGCCGCCGGGCAGGTGATCACCTTCCTCGACGAGCTTCACACGCTTGTCGGTGCGGGCGCGGCCGAGGGAGCCATGGACGCCTCGAACATGCTCAAACCCATGCTGGCCAGGGGTGAGCTCCGCATGATCGGAGCGACCACCCTCGACGAGTACCGCAAGCACATCGAGAAAGACGCAGCACTCGAGCGCCGATTCCAGCCGATCTTCGTATCCCCGCCCAGCGTCGAAGAGACCGTTGGGATCCTGCGAGGGCTAAAGGAGCGGTATGAGGTGCATCACGGGGTGCGCATAACAGACTCCGCACTCGTCGCCGCAGCGGTCCTCTCCGACCGATACATCCCCGCCCGGTTCCTCCCCGACAAGGCAATCGATCTGATAGACGAGTCGGCTTCCCGCCTGCGAATCGAGATCGACTCGATGCCGGAGGAGATAGACGAGTTGACGCGTCGGCGGGTTCAGCTGGAGATCGAGCGCGAGGCGCTGAAGAAGGAGCCAGACGCCATCTCGACCCAGCGCCTCGAAGGCGTCGAGTCGGGGATCGCCGACCTGACAGAGGAGATCAACGCCCTCACCGCCCGCTGGGACCTCGAAAAGGACGTGATTTCGGCCATCCGCGGCCTCAAAGGCGACATCGAGTCCGCGCGTAGCCAGGCCGAGCTGGCTGAGCGCGACGGTGACCTGGCAAAGGCCGCAGAGCTTCGCTACGGGACCATCAACACGCTGGAGGCCGAGCTAGGCGTGCGCGAAGCCGATCTGGCCCGGCTTCACGAAGGCGGGTCCCTCCTTTCCGAAGAGGTCGGCGACAGCGACGTCGCCGAGGTGGTGGCCCGCTGGACCGGCATCCCCATCTCCAAGGTCATGGAGGGCGAGACCGAGAAGCTG
>JBFFIL010000252.1:0-2665 GCA_041556535.1 Acidimicrobiia bacterium
CGGCGTGGTCGGCATCAATCATCACGGCGGTGGTGATATTTACGCACCGTTTGGCGGCTATAAACAGTCGGGCTGGGGGCGTGAGTTCGGTGCGGAGAGCATCGATATGTATCTGGAAACAAAAACCGTCGTCATTCGGCACGAATAAGGTTGAATCCTGATAGCGTTTGAGCAGGTGGGCTTGTCATGAACAAAGCGACAACATCGCGATCGAGCGAGATAAAGTCCCGGCTCGAGCATCCCGTCGTCGACGCGGACGGGCATATGGTCGAGGTCTTTCCGGTTCTTTTCGATTACCTTAAACAAGTCGGCGGGCCCGACATGAGCGAGCGAACCTGGGCCAGTTTTCGGCGCAGTAATTCGCGCGGCTGGTATGACATGTCCGTCGAGGAACGGCGGTACACCAACCAGATGCGCCCTGCATTCTGGGCCGCACCGGCCGAGAACACGCGAGACCGGGCCACGGCAATGTTGCCGCGGCCCGGTGTTCGGAAGGGATCGACAAGCCCCTTCCTCTCATAGATGCGCAATGTCTGGGGATGCATGCCCGCCAGCTCGGCGGCGACGGATATGACGAAGACTGCCTTGGTGGGCTCGGTCATAGGCACAGCCTCCTAATCATGTCAGATGGTCTCGTAGGTCGTCGGTCTCAAGGCTCTCCAATTCCTCCAGGAGCTTCTTCTCCTCCTTCGAGAGGTTGGTGGGAACGGCTACCTGGACCGTCACGAGAAGGTCGCCGGCGCGTCCGCGCTCGGGATCGATGCCGCGGCCTCGGACCCGAAAGGTCTTTCCGCTCGGCGTCCCGGCCGGGATCTTCACCTTCACTCCGCCATTGAGGGTTGGGACGTCGATCTTGGTCCCGAGGGCCGCCTCGGTGTACGTGATGGGCACGGTGAGAGTGAGGTCATCGCCGACCCTGCCGAATGTCCGGCTTCTCGCGACGCGGATCCGGACCAGCAAGTCCCCTGCCGGGCCGCCGAACGGCCCCGGCGCGCCCTTTCCCCGGAGCCGCAGCATGGTGCCGTCCTTGATTCCGGCGGGTACACGAAGCTTGATCTCACGTGTCCGCGTCTCGGAGCCAGAGCCGCGGCAGACGGTGCAGGGTGTTTCGACGAGCGTGCCCGAGCCACCGCACTGGGGGCAGGGCTGGGAGAAGGAGAAGAATCCCTGGTTCTGGGCAACGACCCCTCGCCCTTCACACGTAGGGCAAGTGGTGACACTTGTGCCGGGCTCTGCTCCCCGTCCGTCGCAGCGCGAGCAAGGCGCTGCTCCCCTCACATTCACCGAAGTCGTCAGCCCCTGTGCCGCATCTTCGAAGCCGACGGTCAGCTCGGTCCGTAGGTCTGCGCCGGGGGACGGTCCTCCACGCGACCCCGAGCCGAATCCGAACAGGTCGCCGAGCCCGCCAAACCCGCCCAGCAGATCGGACAAATCCTCGACTCGGACCTGTTGTCCCCGGAATCCTCCCGGGCTCCCAAATCCCTGGAAGCCTCCGCTCGCGGCGACACGCCGGACCTGGTCGTACTCCTTGCGGTCTTCGGGATCGGAGAGCGTCGCGTAAGCCTCGGATATCCCTTTGAAACGCTCCTCGGCCTCATCGTCCCCAGGGTTGGCGTCCGGGTGGTTCTTCTGCGCCAGCGATCGATACGCCTTCTTGATCTCGTCTTGGGACGCGTCCTGGGAGACCCCCAGGGTCTTGTAGAAGTCCTTCTCGATCCAGTCCCTATTCATGTGCGCACTTCGAGGACGACCAGGGCCGCCCTCAGCACTCTCCCGTTTAGCAGATATCCCCGACGCAGCTCCTTGGCGATGACGAGCTCTCCCTCACCCACCGGGGCACCCGCCGGCTCGTGGATCTCGGGGCTGAACCGCTCACCGACTGTCGGGATCACCTCGAGCCCCTCAGCTTCGAGGGCCTTGATGAGCTGGGTGCGCGTGTTGATCATCCCCGAGTGGATCTGCCGTTCCCCGTCCGTCGCCGGATCGGTGTTCAGGGCAGCATCGAACGTGTCCAGAACCGGGAGAAGCCCCGACACCACTTTCTCGGTGGCGCGGTCGAGCATCGTCCCCTGCTCGCGCATAGTCCTCTTCCTGTAGTTGTCGAAGTCGGCCGCCACGCGTCTGAGGTCATCGAGGTATGTCGTGGCCTCTCCGCGTGCAACAGACAGCTCGGCGAGGAGCAGCTCGATCGCCTCCTCCGGGTGATCGGGAAGCTCTATCCCGAGAGCGTGTGGGTCGTGGCCTCCCATTGGTGGATGCGCTGGCAGGGAGGCGAGCACCTGGCCCTCCTCGACGACCTCATCCGCTCCGTCCGGTGCGGGAAGCTCACTCATCTTCGTCAACGATCTCCGCTTCGACGACCTCGTCGTCGCCGGTGTCCGAGCTCTCCCCCTCACTTGTCTGTGCCGCGGAAGCCTCCTGGTAGAGCCTGGTGGCCATTGCCTGGCTGGCCGTGATGAGCTCTTCCATCTTGGCCCTGATCTCATCGGTCTCGGCACCCTCGCTGGCCAGGGTCTCCTTCAGTGAGGTGAGTGCCTTATCGACCGAGCTCTTCTCCTCGTCGGTCATCTGCTCACCCTGCTCTTCAATCAGCTTGTCCGTCTGGTGGACCAGCTGATCGGCCTGGTTCCGAGTCTCGACCTGCTCGCGCCTCTTCGCGTCCTCC
>JBFFIL010000253.1:0-2608 GCA_041556535.1 Acidimicrobiia bacterium
AAAGCCTGCACCGCGGCGGTCGATCTCGGCCCCCACCTCGAGAACCGACTCGGGAGCCACCGTGCTCGTGTCCACGGCGATCGAGCCGGTCGCCAACCCCTCGGCTATCCCGGACGACCCGAGATAGACCGCTTTCAGAGCATCATCGTCGGCGAGACTGGTGACCACCACCTCGGCCCGGGAGGCGGCCGCGGCCGCGGATGAAGCAACTTCTGCCCCGGTGTCTAGGGCAACAGCCTCGGCTTTCGAGCGATCCCGGTTCCATACCACGAGATCGTGTCCAGCCTCGGCGAAGCGCCGTGCCATCGCACCGCCCATGCGTCCGACACCGACAACAGCCACACTGTGAGCCGACCCGCTCATTATTCAGTGACACTACACACTCAGCGCATGCCCCGGCCCTCCAGAATCGGTCTGGCGATGCGAGCGATTCGGCGACCGATGGCGGGACTTGCTGTCGCCCCCGGGGAAGGCGCGTTGAGGACGTGCACCGTCGAGCCGGCGATCTCGATCACGAAGTCGTCGACGAGATTGCCGGACGGATCCACGGCTTGGGCCCTGATTCCGACTCCACCTCGGGAAAGATCGGTTGCCCGCAGTTCCGGCACCAGCGTCCTGGCTCTGCTGGCATATCTTCGGGCAGACGACGAATCGGCCATCTCGCGCGCTCCCGAGCGCCAGTGTCGGGCGGCCAGTCTCCGAAATCCCCGATATGCCAACAACGACCTCATCTCGGACCAGTCGGGGCGGTCGCCGGCATAGTGCTCCCTCCCCAGCGCAAGGACCGCATTGGGGCCCACCTCGACTGTGTCGTCGACTCGCCTGGTGAAGTGGACGCCCAGAAAGGGGAACCTGGGGTCGGGAACGGGATAGATCAGTGAGGAGACCAGACGCCGAGCCGGAGGGGCCAATCTGTAGTACTCCCCTCTGAAGGGAACGATCCGGATGCCGGGTCGCAGCCCGGCCATCTCGGCTACACGGTCGGAGTAAAGGCCGGCGCAGTTCACCAGACACCTCGTTGTGAAAGGCCCTTCCGGGGTAGAAACCACGACCTCGTCTTTGACCTGCCTGATCCCGGTGAGGGGGCGGCCGGTGTGAATAGGCACACCTAGCCTTCCAAGACGGTCAACCCATGCTCGGGCGATACCGGAGAAGTCGACAACACCTGCCTCGGGGACCAGCAGAGCCTCCAAGCCGGTGGCATGAGGCTCGACATCGTTGATCTCTCTGGGGCCGATCCTCTCTAGTCCGGCCAGGCCGTTGGCCCGGCCTCTTCGTTCCAACTCGTCCAGCCGGGGAAGCTCCGACTCGTCGACCGCTATGACGAGTTTCCCTGAGCGTCGAACGGCTACGCCGGCCTCACCCGCCAACTCGTAGGTGGCCTCCCGTCCCTCGACGCAAAGCCGTGCCTTCAGCGACCCAGGCGCGTAGTAGAGCCCGGAGTGGACCACGCCGCTGTTGTGGCCGCTCTGATGAAGGGCTACTTCGTCTTCCTTCTCCAACACGACGACCGAGAGCCCGTCCATCTCAGAGGCCAGTGCATGAGCCGTGGCGAGGCCAACGAGCCCGCCGCCGACTACGCAGACGTCATGGTCGGGCATGCCCGCGTTCTCCTGTCATTCTCCAATTGTGCACAGTCTCACTGCACGCCGTCGGTCGGTGCCGTATATCCTCGCCGAAGCGGCGCACCATCGTTCAAGGAGCAGGCATGCCGGAAGGTTCAGTCGTAGTCGTCGGGGGCACCGGAGGTCTCGGAAAGGAGATCGCCTCCCATTACCTCGAGGAGGGATCACCGGTAGTCCTCACCGGAAGCACACAGGAGCGGGCCGAGGCGGTGGCAGCCGAGCTCGGCGACGGAGCGACGGGCATAGGGTTCGACCTCAGCGATCCAGCAGCGATCCGCCCGGCACTCAGCGGGTTGGGCCCCGTCTCCTACCTCGTTCTCTCGTCGATAGCACGAGACAACAACATGGTCGCCGACTACTCGTATGAGTCCGCGCTCAACCTGACGACGATGAAACTCGTCGGCTACACCGAGACGATCCACGCCCTCCTCCCCCAGCTGTCGGATGAGTCGGCGGTGGTGTTGTTCGGGGGGCGGGCCAAGGACCGGCCCTATCCGGGGTCGACGACCGTCACCACCGTGAACGGCGGGATAAGTTCGCTGATCAACGCCCTCGTCCTCCAACTCGCACCCATCCGCTTCAACGCCATCCATCCCGGGATCGTCGGCGACAGCCCCTTCTGGGCCGCAAAGCCGGAGGCCCTCGACGCTGTGGTTGCACGGACCCCCACGGGCAGGCTGACCACCATGGCTGACATTGTCGATGCGGTCGTGTTCCTCCTCGAGAATCGCGCCATCAACGGAGTGAATCTCTATGTCGACGGCGGTTGGATGTTGATGTGAGCGAGCGGGGAACTTCGGACATCCAAGATGACCTCGAAGCAATCGGAACCCGCATCCGAGAGGAGAGGGTCAGTGCGGGCCTGAGCCAGAGGGAGCTGGCAAGAAGACTGGGTCTCTCGGCGAGTCTCATCTCACAACTCGAGAGCGGGCAGTCCAAGCCGTCGGTGGGCACCCTGTACTCGATTGTGACCGAGCTGGACG
>JBFFIL010000254.1:0-2588 GCA_041556535.1 Acidimicrobiia bacterium
GGGAAGAGGATGGCCGGCACTACCACTTCGTGACCGTCGATCGTTTCGAGGAGATGATCAGCCGGGGCGACTTGCTGGAGTGGGCGAAATACGGGTCCGACTACTACGGCACGGTCGCCTCGCAGATCGAGGAGGCGATGTCTGTTGGGCGGGATGTCCTGCTGGAGATCGAAATCCAGGGAGCGCGCCAGATCAGGTCGATTCGGCCGGATGCGACGATGTTCTTCCTCGTGCCCCCGTCGATGGACGACCTGAGGGACCGGCTCGAATCCAGAGGCGACACGACGCCGGCCCAAATCGAAGAGAGGCTGAAGATCGCCGGCTCGGAGATGAAGGAAGCCCCCGGCCTCTTCGACCACCTAATCGTCAACGACGTCCTGGAGCGGGCCGTAGGGGAGATCGCGAAGCTGATAAACGAGGGCTCTTGAGGTAACCTTGTGCCTCGCGAGTCCCCCGCAAAGGATGCAATGAAGCTCGAAGACGTCATCGAACAAATCGGCAATCGGTTCGCCACCGTCGTCGTATCCGCGAGGCGAGCCCGTCAGATCAACGGGTATTTCCATCAGCTTGGGGTCGGTTACGGCGAGTTCGTCCCGCCTCAGGTGCACTCCCTTTCTCGCAAGCCCCTCACGATCGCCATGGAGGAGATTGCCGAAGGCAAGGTGGCGGTCGAGACCGTCGAGGAATAGATGCTCTCAGGGCGGCGGGTGCTGCTCGCCGTTACCGGGGGTGTAGCTGCCTACAAGGCGGCCTATCTCGCCAGACTGCTCGTGGAGGCCGGCGCGGACGTCAAGGTGATGATGACGGAGTCGGCGCACCAGTTCATCGGTGCGCAGACGTTCGCGGCAGTGACCGGAGACCAGCCTCACACCAAGCTCTTCGAAGCAGAGTCCGTATCACCTCATACAGAGCTCGCACGTTGGTGCGACCTGATAGTCGTGGCGCCGGCGACGGCTGCAACGATCGCCAAGATCGCTCAGGGGATGTCGGCCGATCTCGTGTCCGCGACGCTGCTGGCGACGGAATCACCGGTGCTCGTAGCGCCCGCCATGCACACCGAGATGTGGGAGCACCCCTCGACACGCCGGAACATCGAGATCCTGGTCTCCGACGGGTACCGGTTCGTCGGGCCTATGACAGGTGCTCTGGCCGGAGGCGATGAAGGCGTTGGGAGGATGGCCGAGCCCGATGAGATCCTGGAGGCGGCCGCAGCGATCTTCGGGTCGAGAAGCGGAGCACTCCGGATCATCGTCACCGCCGGTGGGACACGCGAGCCGATCGATCCCGTGCGGTTCTTGGGCAATAGATCTTCCGGAAAGATGGGTCACGCCATAGCGGACGAAGCCGCGGCCATGGGTCATGAGGTGACTCTGGTGACCACGGCGGATCTTCCCTCTCTCCCATCGGTGAAGGTGGTGAAGGTGGATACGGCCCAAGAGATGCTCGACGCCGTCGAAGGCGAGCACGTCGATGTGGCGATCATGGCCGCCGCCGTCGCGGACTTTCGGCCTTCGAAGGTCGAGGAGACGAAAATGCCCCGCGACGAGGGCATGACCTCGATAGATCTGGAGATGACCCCTGACATCCTCGCATCCGTCGTCGCGCGCGGCGATCGGCCGTTCGTCGTGGGTTTCGCCGCCGAGACGGGAAGTGTCGAGCGAGCGGTCGACAAGGCTCTTGCCAAGGGAGTGGACCTTCTCGTTTACAACGACGTGACCGAGCCCGGCTCAGGTTTCGGGACTGACACCAATCGAGTGACGATCATCGACAGAGAGGGTCAGACCGAGCCCTGGCACCTGATGAGCAAGCGCGAGGTTGCGGCCAGGCTGATCGAGCGCGTATCGGCCGAGGTTCAGTCGAGGGGTTAACCTCCCGCCACGTATGCGAACCACGTTCTTCACCTCGGAGTCCGTGACCGAGGGCCACCCTGACAAGGTGGCGGACGCAGTCTCGGATGCGGTTCTCGACGCTTCGCTCGAAGTCGATTCGGGCGCCAGAGTCGCGTGCGAGACATTCGTCACGAACCGTCTTGCGGTCGTGGGTGGTGAGATCACCGTGGAGGGTGAGATCGACATCGAGGGCATCGTTCGCAAGACCGTAAACACCATCGGGTACGACGGTTTCGACCCTGGTTTCGACGCCTCCTCGATCGAGATTCAGAACAGAGTCGGCAAGCAGAGCCAGGACATCGCCGAAGGCGTCAGGAGAGAGCTCGGCGCAGGCGATCAGGGATTGATGTTCGGTTTCGCCGTCAATGAGACCGACGAGTTGATGCCGCTGCCCATCCAGTTGGCCCACCGTCTGGCGGAGAGGCTGGCCGAGGTTCGCAAGGATGGAACACTCGACTACCTCCGGCCAGACGGGAAAACCCAGGTCATGGTGCGATACGAGGGATTGAGGCCAGTGGCTCTCCAGAAGGTCCTCATTTCTACACATCACGCCCCGGACATGGACAACGCGAGGATGCGAGACGACATACGAGAGGCGGTGGTCGCCAACGTCATACCCGAGTCACTCCTGTCGTCGGACTTGGAGCTCATCTTCAACCCGAGCGGCAGGTTCGAGATCGGGGGTCCGGTGGCGGACAC